>JAPOPO010000174.1 GCA_026712885.1 Rhodospirillales bacterium
AACGGATCGCGGTCGCGCCCGACGCGGGCGGGGTGCATGCGGTGGGCATTCCGAGCCGCGCGACGTTCGACGACAGGCGCGAGGCGCTGCAATCGGCGGACGAGGACGCAATCGAAGGGGCCCACGAAGGGTGGACGGAAGACGTCCGGGGACGCGGCCGCGAAGCGGACGTGCCGCAGGACGTGGGCGGGACGGCGTCGGCGGTCAGGGCCGAAACCGAAGGCGTGCTGTCGGAGCGCGGCGCGGAGCGCGAGGGCCGGGCCGCGGCGGGCGAAGCGGCGGTGGAGACGGGCCGCGAGGATGTGGAAGAGGAACGAACCCAGCCCATGGGCCGGCAGGTGCTGGAAGAGGTGCCGCTGATCGGCGGCTGGCTCGCCGGACGGCTCTACGGCACGGCGAGGAACACCGCGCCCGACGCGCCGCCGGAAGACGTGCCGTCGGCAGAACTGCTGTCGCCAGAACTGCTGTCGCCAGAACCGTCGTCTGCAGGACCTGTCGATCCGCCCCCCGCAGGGGTGCCGACCGCAGGACTGGCGTCCGCAGGACCGGCGGACACGGCCGATCGCGGGGAATCGCCCCGATGACGTCAGTCGGTAAACTGGCGCGCGCCGCGCGTCAGCGCCTCGTTCCGGTCCCGGATTCTGAGGTAGGCGTACGGGCCGGTCCGGGTGGACCAGCTCAACGTGTCCTGCCGGACACGTTCCCGCGCTCCGCACGAGGTCCCGAACCGGGACCGGTCGCCGCGGACCAGCGCAAGCCAGAGCGCGTGGCCGAGGCTCGCGAACACCGTCCAGAGGATCGCGAGCACCCAGACGGCGCCGATCCACGGGCCCGGCAGCACCAGCACGGCGGGTGTCGCGAGGAGCGCGAGGGCGAGCCCGCCGAGCGCGAGCAGGCGTTCGGCACGGGTGACGGGCGTGGGGTTGACGGTGGCGTTCATGGCGGAGCCCTTCGGGTCGGGGGTGGACGGAAAACCGCGGTCGCGGGCGGCTGGACGCCGCCCGGCGGACCGGAATTCGCCCTTCACGGGCTTCGCCCTGCCTCCTGCCGGCGCCGGGCGAATGTGCGGCGCTCCGGGCAGTGTGTGGCGTGCAGGCTGATAGGAAGGTCCGAAATACCATGATGAGGTCCTGGGGCGACGACACCGTCCGGGGCGGGCAGACGGTCTTCCACGGGCTGCGCATGTGGGGCCAGCTCGTGCGCGTCGGGCTGCTGCTGACGGCGTTTCTGACGGTCGCGGTGCCCGCCGTGCAGTACCTGCGCACCGTGCCGGGGTACCACCTCTACGCCGCCGGGATGCTCACGCTGGCGGAAGCGAAACTCGCCATGGGCTACGGGGAGGATGCGGGGCAGGAGATCTGGCTTGAAAACGGCGGGCGGGCTGATAGCAAGGTACGAAATACCATGATGAGGGCCTGGGGCGGCGACCCCGCCCGGGGCGGGCAGACGGTCTTCCACGGGCTGCGCATGTGGGGCCAGCTCGTGCGCGTCGGGCTGCTGCTGACGGCGTTTCTGACGGT
>JAPOPO010000100.1 GCA_026712885.1 Rhodospirillales bacterium
GACGCGCAGAACGGCGTGTACGTCGACATGGTGAAGGCGGGCATCATCGACCCCGCGAAGGTGGTGCGGACTGCACTTCAGGATGCGGCGTCGGTCGCCGGCCTGTTGGTCACCACCGAGGCCATGGTTGCCGAGAAGCCCGAGAAGAAGGACGACATGGCCGGTGGCGGCGGCGGCATGCCGGACATGGGCGGCATGGGCATGTAGCCCAGCCTTCAAGGCTTACGTTAGGGGGCGGGTCCCAAGGGCCCGCCCCTTTTCGTTTGCAGCGGCCGGAGCCACGGGATATGTGCAACGCGCCGCCACACAACGATGCGCGGCGGAGAGCACGGACGGTCGGGGAGGCCCCATGAGCACGGATATCGGAGCCCTGTTCGACGAGCGGGATTCGCTCGAAATCGCCCAGTTGGTGAAGGCGGGCGAGGTCAGCGCGAGCGAGCTCGCCGAGGAGGCGATTCGCCGCATCGAGGCGCTGAATCCTGTGCTGAACGCGGTCTCCATCCCGCTCTTCGACTACGGCCGCAAGGCCGCCGCCGACCCGGCGCTGCCCGATGGCCCGTTCAAGGGCGTGCCCTTCCTGCTCAAGGATCTCGGTACGCTCTGGGAGGGCGTCCCGCTGGTCAACAGCTGCCCCTACTTCAAGGACTTCGTCTGCCCCGCCGACATGACCTACACGCGTCGAATCAAGCAGGCAGGCTTCGTGCTGCTCGGCCGCAGCAACGCGCCGGAGTTCGGCTGGTGCCTCGCGACGGAGCCCGCGCTGTTCGGCCGCGCCAACAACCCCTGGAACCTGGAGCGGACGCCGGGCGGGTCCAGCGGCGGTGCGGCGGCGGCGGCCGCCGCGCGCATGGTGCCCTTCGTCGATGCGAGCGACGGCGCGGGCTCGACGCGGGTTCCGGCCTCCCACTGCGGTCTGGTGGGGCTCAAGCCCTCGCGCGGCCGGATCACGCTGGAGCCTTATCCCGACTACTGGTACGGCGGCGCCACCTTCCTCACCGTGACTCACACGGTGCGTGAGACCGCCGCCTATCTGGATGCCGTCGGCGGGCGGGTGACGGGCGATGTCTACTACACGGACATGCCGGCGACGCCCTACCTGGAAGAGGTGGGGCGCGACCCCGGCACGCTCCGCATCGGCGTGACCACGACTGCGCCGGACGGCAATCCCATCCACGACGAGGTGGTGCAGGCGGTGCGAGATGCCGCCGCGCTCTGCGAAAGCCTTGGCCATCAGGTGGAGGAACGGGACCTCGACCTCGACTGGGAGCGGTTCTGGGGCGCCTACACGCGCATGACCGCCGCCCAGACAGCCTCGGGCTTCGAGGATTCCGAGGCGCTTATCGGCCGCCCGGCGACCGAAGACGATGTCGCACCGCTGATCTGGGGCATCATCCAGAAGGGCAAGGCCATCGACGGACCGCAGCACTACCGCGACGTGGACGAGCTGCGCCAGATCAGCCGCGATCTGATCGTGAGCCTCGCGGACTGCGACGTCCACCTCATGCCTGTCATCGGCCATCCCGCCCGCCCCCACGGCCACTATCCGATGACCATGGGCGACATCGACCGCTACAACGGCGAGCTGATGGGGCCGGATGCGGTGTTCACGGCGCCCTTCAACGCGAGCGGCTTGCCCGGCATGTCGCTGCCGCTGCACATGACGGCGGACGGATTGCCGGTCGGCGTGCAGCTCGTGGGCCGCGAACGCGACGAGGGCACGCTTTTCCGCCTCGCGGGCCAGCTGGAGGCGGCGAAGCCCTGGAAGGCCCGCCGCCCGCCGGTCCTCGCCAGCTGACCCTCGGTCGAACCACGCGACACGTATATAAGGGAGGCTCCCATGAGCTCAGTCTTCGCCAACGACGCATTCGCCGGTAAGACGGTCCTGGTCACCGGCGCCACATCGGGCATCGGCGAAGGCACCGCCAAGGCCTTCGCCGCCCACGGCGCCAACGTCATGATCAACGGGCGCGATGCGGCGCGCGGCGGCGCCGTGCGCGATGCCATCGCGAACGAGGGCGGCAGTGTCGCGCTGAGCCTCGGCGATGTGGCGGACTCCACCTACTCCAACCGGCTGGTGGCCGAGACGGTGGACCGCTTCGGCCGGCTCGACGTTCTCTTCAATAATGCCGGCATCTGCCTGCATGGGCCGGTGGACGAGACCTCCGACGACGACTGGGACCACCTGATCGGCATCAACATCAGCGGCAGCTTCTACATGGCGCGGGCCGCCGTACGCCAGATGAAGGCGCAAGGCGACGGCGGCGCCATCATCAATATGTCGTCGGAATGCGGGCTGATCGCCTACGAGCGCCTGCCCGCCTACAGCGCGACCAAGGGCGCCATCGTCATGCTGACCAAGTGCATGGCGATCGATCACGCCCGCGACGGCATCCGCGTGAACGCGGTCTGCCCCGGCGATATCGACACGCCCATGACCGACCTGGGCTGGGCGCACCTCGATATCTCCTCCGAGGAGATCCGCGAGAAGCTCAAGGAGCACATCCCGCTCGGCAAGGTGGGGCGGCCGCTCGATATCGCCCACGCGGTGATGTACCTGGCCTCGGATGCCGCCGGCTTCGTCACCGGCACCCTGCTCCCCATCGACGGCGGCACGACTGCGCGGTAAGCGCGCCTACGGCGCGACTGCGCGGTAAGCGCGCCTACGGCGCGACGAGGAGGTAGATGCCGGCGGCGACCATCGCGAAGCCGCCCGCGCGCGCGACCCACTCGCCCTTGGGCAAGAGCTTCTCGGCGACGACGAAGACCGTGATCGCCGCCACCCAGGCGAGGTTCATCACGCCGCCGACGAAGAGCAGCCCCATCACGAAGCCGCAGCAGCCGAGGCAGAAGGCGCCGTGGC
>JAPOPO010000175.1 GCA_026712885.1 Rhodospirillales bacterium
AGGGCGCACCCAGGCCGACAAAGGCCGGCACCATGATGACGCCGCTTTCGCCTACGCCCTGCGCCAGCGCCTCCGTTTCCGCCGCGTTGGCGATGACGCCCAGCCCGTCGCGCAGCCATTGCACCGCCGCCCCGGCGACGAACACCGCTCCTTCGAGCGCATAGGTCGTCCGGTCGCCGAGCCTGAGCGCGATGGTGGTGAGCAGGCGGTGACGGGAGGCGGCGGGCTCCTCGCCGGTATGCGCCAGCAGGAAGCAGCCTGTGCCGTAGGTGCTCTTGATGTCGCCCGTCTCCAGGCAGCCCTGGCCCAGGGTCGCCGCCTGCTGGTCGCCCGCCATGCCGGCAATCGGCACGGGCGCACCCAGAATGTCCGTTGTGCCGAAGCCGTCGGCATTGCCGCGCACCTCAGGCAATACGGACTCGGGGATGCGGAAGAGTTCAAGCAGTTCCGAGCTCCAGGCACCTTTGCGGATGTCGAAGAGATTGGTGCGCGAGGCATTGGTGGCGTCGGTGGCGTGAATGCGGCCGCCGGTCAGACGCCAGGCGAGGAAGCTGTCCACCGTGCCGAAGGCGAGGTCGCTGCGCTCGCGCCCGCCGGGCAGAGCGTCCAGCAGCCAGGCCAGCTTTGTCGCCGAGAAATAGGGATCGATCAGGAGGCCGCTAAGCCCGGTGACGAACGGCTCCAGCCCCTCGGCGCGGAGCCGGTCGCATTCGGGCGCCGTGCGCCGGTCCTGCCAGACAATGGCGTTATGGAGGCAGGCGCCGCTTTCCCGGTCCCAGAGCAGCACGGTCTCGCGCTGGTTGGCGATGCCGATGGCGGCGGGCAGGTCGCCGCCGGCTGCCTCGCGCAGCACGGCCACGCTGGCCGACCAGATTTCCTCCGGGTCGTGCTCCACCCAACCGTCGGCCGGGTAGATCTGGCGGAGTTCGCGCTGGGCGACCCTGAGTGGCGTGCCGGAGGCATCGAACAGAATTGCGCGGGTGGAGGTCGTGCCCTGGTCGAGTGCGAGGAGAAGCGGGGCGGAAGCCATGGCGGCTATGCTAAGGAAGCCGGACCGCGTTTCGCAACCGCAGGAAAGGCCGCAGCCCATGCCGCGTTTCGCCGCCAACCTCTCGATGCTGTTCACCGAGCATGAGTTCCTCGACCGCTTCGATGCCGCCGCCAAGGTGGGCTTCCAAGCGGTCGAGTTCCTGTTCCCCTACGACTTCGCGCCGGAGGAGGTTGCGAAGGCGAAGGCGGATGCAGGGGTCGAGATCGTGCTGTTCAACATGCCGCCCGGAGACTGGGAGGCCGGGGAGCGCGGGCTGGCGGCCGTGCCGGGGCGCGAGACGGACTTTGCCGAAGCGCTGGAAACGGCGGCCGGCTGGGCCGGGATGCTGGAAAGTCCCCGCGTGCATGTGATGGCCGGCATTCCCGGCGAGGAGGCGGAGGCCGAGGCCGAGGCGGTCTATGTGGCGAACCTGAAGCACGCCGCCGACCGCCTCGGAGCGCGCCATGTTTCCATCGAGCCGATAAACCGGCGCGACATTCCGGGCTTCTTCCTCAACCGGCAGGACGAGGCGCACCGCATCCGCGCCGCCGTCGGGGCGGCGAACGTCAAGGTGCAGATGGACCTCTACCACTGCCAGATCGTCGAGGGCGACGTCGCCATGCGGCTGCGCGAATGGCTTCCGGGCGGCGGGGTCGGCCACATGCAGATCGCCGGCGTGCCCGAGCGCCACGAACCTGCGGTCGGCGAGATGTACTACCCCTACCTGTTCAAGCTGATCGACGAGCTGGGTTACGAGGGCTGGATCGGCTGCGAATACCGCCCGCGGGCGGGGACCGTGGAAGGGGCGGGCGGGGCCAAGGCTTACGGCATCGGTGGCACCGTCTACACCCCTGTCGGGGGGGGTGCG
>JAPOPO010000415.1 GCA_026712885.1 Rhodospirillales bacterium
CAAGCTCAAGCAACGGATCCGCCCGGTGCGCGGGTGCAAGTCGACGAAGACGGCCTACGCAACGATCAAGCGCTTCGAGGTGATGCGCGCGCTACGCAAGGGCCAGGCTGCGATGTTCTCCATCCAGGGCGGAATCGTCGGCGAGGCGCGGATCGTCGAACGTGCCTTCGGTGTCGGACCGTGCGTTGTGACCGAGGCCATGGCATGGCTACAGGACCATCTGGCCCGCGCAGATGCCTGAGCCCCCACCGGATTCTGCCTGACCACCTCGCGACTTCGTTGAGTTTGCAACAGAGCCCTCTAGAATGTCCAACCGAGGCTGACCCGGCCCGAATATTCCGTATCGCCGGACCCCGAACCGCTCGCGGCAAGTCGCGCGCCCAGCGAGAACCGCCCCTTGCGCCAGGTCCCGCCCAGCTCGAGCAGAACGCGGGTGGCGGACGCTTCGGATTCTAGACTCTCGCCGGAAACCCGGGCCGCCGTGTCCGCCCCGCCGAGCGCGCGCTCGACATCCGCCGAGGCGCGCAGGACGAGCGTTCCGTCCTCGAGCGTCCGCGCGGTCTCTGCCGAGAGACCGACGCCCCCCGTATACCGCGTCATCTCGTCGAGCGTTATGCGGGCACCCACGGCGTCGGTGAAGGCGCCTCCCGACAGCCAGCGGCGCGCCGCCCACGCCCGGGGGGTGAGCGTTACCGTCTCGCCGACGGCTATGCGCCGGCCCGCCTCGATGCCCAGCGAGTGACCCCTCGCCTCGACGTCTCGCGCGAGGCTCCCCCGGTCCCGGGACGAGACGTCGATTTCGTAGTTCGTGAACGCAAGGCGCCCGCGCGCGTAGTACCCGTCCGCCCCGCTCCAGGACAAGCCCGCGGCGGCGCCCAAGCCCTCCGCCTCGATCTCTCCCCCGCCATGGGGCGAGTCCACCTCGGCAGCCCCCTGTACGTGGCGCAGGGAGAGCGAGCCCGTGACGTTCCCGCCCAGGGCGAATTCGAGGCCCGCTTCGGTGGAGAAGCGGTGGAAGTCGTACGCCGCGCCGACGCTCGCACGGCCGGGCTCGTACGACCCCCGCCCACCCGATACCCGTGCCCAGGCGGGCGAGCCGGGCCGCGCGATGCGCGTGCCGGAGGGCCGTCCGCCGTCCAGTCGGAGCAGCAAGCCGGGCAGAGCCTCGTACACCGCCGCGCGTGGCGCGTAGCTCTCGATGAAGTCCCCGGGCGCGAAGCTCCGCCCCGCAATCGTCTCGCTCGCCGACAGGCTCACGTCCCAGGCCCCGTTCGCCGCACGGACGCCCGTGGCCCCCCCGACGCCCTCGTGCAGCGTGACGCCGTTCACCACGACGGTGGTCTCGCCCCCATCGTTGCGGATCGCGCCGTCGACGACTTCGCCCGCCCGCCGGCCGTCGAGGTCCATTTCGACGACGAGCTTCGGCGCGCCGCCGGAGGCCCGAATCGCGACCCCGGACGCCGCGCCGACCCGCCCGCGGGGGCCGATCGCCACCCTGCCGCCGCCGGCGAGAAACACCCCCGCCGCGCCCTCGCCCGCGCCGCCCGTCACCGGCGCGTTCACCGAGACGCCCTGCAGGCGATAGCCGTCCTCGCCGACCGGGGAGGCGAGCTCCAGGCTGCCGTCCTCGTGGAGGCGGCCGATCTGGATGCCGCTCGCCCCCGGACCGGCGGCGTGCACGGAACCCCCGTCCACCGCGATTCGGGCCGAACCCGAGCCGAAACGATAGATCACGACCCCATGGGAGCCTTCTCCGGCGGTGGCGACGGTCGTCTCGCGCAGGTCGATGTCGAGCGCGCCCGGGCCGCCGTGGAAGCCACGCACGCCGAAGGCCTCGGCGCCCACCGTCAATACGTCGCCGTCGCGCACGCGGATGGCGACATCGCCGTCCATGGCGAAGTGGTTGCCGTAGATGCCGCTGGCGCCAGCCCCCGTCGTGGTGACGGAGATGCCCCGCACGTCCAAGTTCAAGTCGCCCGCGCCTGTGTGGCGCGCCAAGACTCCGAAGGCGCGCGCTCCCGCCGTGTCGATGGCGAGGTCCTGGGCGTCCAGATTCAGACCGCCGTCGCCATGATGAAGAACCCGGACGCCGTGGGCGCTGTCTCCCGCCGTGTCGATGGCGAGGTCCCGGGCGTCCAGATTCAGTCCGCCGGCGCCTTGATGAAGAACCCAGACGCCGTCGGCACTCGCCCCCACCGTCTCGATGGCGAGGTCCAGCGTGTCGATATTCAGTTCGCCATCGCCTTGATGCCAACCCAAGACGCCTGGGGTGGCGAATCCCGCCGTTGTAACGGTGAGCTCCTGAGTGTCGATGTTCAGTTCGCCGTCGCCTTGATGTACACCGTAGACGCCGTAGGCGCGCTCTCCCGCCGTGTCGATGGCGAGGTCATGGGCGTCCAGATTCAGCCCGCCGTCGCCTTGATGAAGAACCCAGACGCCGTAGGCGCTCGCTCCCGCCGTGTCGATGTCGAGGTCATGGGCGTCCAGATTCAGTCCGCCGTCGCCTTGATGAAAACCCCAGACGCCGTGGGCACCCGCCCCCACCGTCTCGATGACGAGGTCCTGCGTGTCGATATTCAGTTCGCCCTCGCCTCGATGCCAACCGAAGACGCCGTGGGCGGTGAATCCCGCCGTTGTAACGGTGAGCTCCTGAGTGTCGATGTTCAGTTCGCCATCGCCTTGATGTAAACCGTAGACGCCAAAGGCGCTCTCTCCCGCGGTGCCGATGGCGACGTCCTGGGCGGTGAGCGTCAATTCGCCCTCGCCTCGATGCCAACCGTCGATGCCGATGGCCTCCGCTCCCGCCGTGTCGATGGTGACGTCGCGGACGATGAGGTCGAGCGCGCCGTCGCTGCCTGGGTGGCGATAGCCGTAGATCGCACTTGAAGCTGCGGCCGTGGTCGCAATGTCGCCGCCCGAGACCTCCATGCGCAGCGCGCCCGACTTCCCTAAATGCCCGGCGACGATGCCGTGCCCGTTCGAGGTCACGTCGGCGGAGGAGTAGAGCGAAATGTCGCCCGCATATTCTCCGAATTCGCCCGGCGCTATCCAGACGGCGCCGTAGAAGCGGTCCTGGTCATCGTCAGGAAGGACGTACACGTCGTCGCCGGGGCGCTCGCGGTCGTAGTCTATCGACAGCTCCCCGCCGAGCCGGATGGTGAAGTCGCCGCTGGTCTCGTCCTCGCCGTTCTCGTCGTGGCTGTAGAAAATGTTGCCCCCTGCGGGGGCGTAGGTGGATGGCGTGCAGACGACGTCCTGCCCCGCCTCCGGCGGGCCGCATTCGTCCCCGGCCCGCGCCTGCCCGGTAATGCCCAGCAGGGCGGCCAGCGCAAGGGCGGTGCCCGTCCTCGGCAGGCGCCGGCTGGGTCCCGATATCCCGAGCCGAAGCCAGTGGGGGATCCCATCCCGCGCCTTCGCGCTCGCGCCAGACTCCATGGCGTTCCTCCGATCCTCCTCAAACGAAATGCTGTCCGCCCCGCTTGCTTGTGCCGAAGTCCGTGCCGGAGGCCGCCGATGTGCCATCTGCGTCTGCGCGATGCTCGCGCCGCGCACTGGTAGCGCACAGCCAAGGGCCACTCCGTTTGCTTCGCGGCGCTCCCGCGCCCTCACGACAGTCGCTCCCCACATCGCCCCGCCGCCGTTCCGACACCCGGTTGCGGTCGAGGTCAGGCGTCAACTCTACGGGAGGTGGGTTCCAGACCACCTCATCCTCGGCGATCTATGCACAGCTCACGAGGTGGTGGCAATAAGAGTTCGAAAGAGAATTGTGTAGTATTATCAACGAGATAACATACTATCATTAATGATAAGAATACCTGCAAGAACGACGCGCGATACTACAAAATCGCGCCGTCATTCCTGCGCAAGAACGCACGCAGTTCTGCAAATACTGTCAATCGGCTTTCAAAGTTGACCCAGGTGTGGAGATGCCGTAATGGGGCTCGGCGCTTCCCAGCACCGTTGGAGCTTGTAACGGCGTCGGAGATTCGGGTGTCGTTGCCCTTGCACGCGTAGCGTGCTCACGGGGTCTTGCCGCAAGGCGTGCCCCAATCCCTCTGAAGGAAAGGGCAACGACATGGAAGTCTATATCGGTCTGGATGTATCGCTCGCAAGCACGGCAATCTGCGTTCTCGACGAGAAGGGCAAGATCGTGACGGAGGCGCGGGTCGCCAGCACTCCTGAGGCGCTGGTTGGGTTTCTGCGCAAACTGCCGCGCGGGATCGCGGCGATCGGCCTCGAAGCCGGTCCGCTGTCCCAATGGCTGCACAAGGGGTTGACCGAGGCGGGCTTCGAGGCCGTGTTGATGGAGACCCGGCAGGTGAAGGGTGCGCTGAAGGCCATGCCGATCAAGACCGATCGGCGGGACGCCGAGGGCATCGCACGGCTGCTGCAGATGGGGTGGTTTCGTCCGGTGCACTGCAAAACC
>JAPOPO010000097.1 GCA_026712885.1 Rhodospirillales bacterium
CGAACGGCTCATATCTTCAATCAACACCATCGCAACACCGCACCCGGACTAATCTGAGGACTGCGTGGTGCCTCATGGCGGCTTTTGTCGCCTTTTGTCGGTGTTTGCCGCCCTTGCCCCCCGACTATCAACACCGGTGATGCCTCGCTGTCAGCGCGCCGCCTCCCGCCGCCAAACGCCAATGGTTGCGCTTCGGCCGCCCGCCGGTGCGCATCTCCCGATCACGGACTGCGCGCATTTTATCGCAATCGGATTACCCCGAACCAATCCCGTGAGCATCGCGCCATCACGTAGCGTTAGCGCGCTCAACGGTCGAACCCGGCCGACATCATCGTCGAGTACACCGTCATGAAGATCGCAAGCGGCGCGATCACCGGCAGAATCGCGGTGCTGGCCGCGATGAACGGAGCCTGCGCCACAATGCCCGCCGGTCCCATGACCGCCCAGCCGACACCGCTTCCGATGCTCATCAATGTGGCGGGATTCGCCGTCGCCAGGAACACGTTGCCGGCGGCCAGCGACGAAGCGGCCACCGATCCCGCGCCCGGCAACGCCAGGCAGGAGGCGCTCAACGCACGGCCGGTTTCGAACGGTTTTCCGTGCTCCCCCAAATTGCGCTTGATCAGGTGGCGCACTTCCAGACTGGCGGTACTGCCCGGATCCACGACGCCCGGTTCGTTGTCCCCGTCCCGCACGATCCATCCCCGGGGATTCTTCGGCGGACGCTGACCGAAAATCCACCGCACCAACCACGCCTTGACGTGACGACAAGCCCGTCACACCAGCAGCAACGAGTGGGAAGCTCCACAGGGATTCAGCGCGTGATCCGACGCCGATCCGCGGCGGCAACCGGCTGCCATTTCAAAAGATCGCCCGTCGCGTCATGCATACGCCAACCCGAATTGGATTGCCCGGCGGGAACCGCCGCTATGTCCAGGCCCCGAGCATGAGCGCCACCAGGCCGACCGTCGCAGCGATCGTACCCAGCGAAGACGCCAGCAGTGCCTTGTACAGGTCCGCCTTCGTGACCAACTGATCCAGTCCCGGTCGCGCGATACCGTGCAACTGCTTGGCAATGACTTCCGCCTGCCCGCGTTCAACGCCGGCGGCCTCCAGCTCGTTCGCGGCGCTCAATGTGTCGAAGGGTTCAGCGGTCATGCCCGACGATTACCACGAATGCCGCCAGCGGCCGCTACGCTCCTGCTGCGCCGGCCACAACACGTGAAAACAAATTGCCACCGCGTCAATGCAGCGCGCAGCAGCGCCCGTACGGTCGTGCCGAACCGCAGGGGCACGGTTCCCCGGCGCTGGCGCGAATACCGTGCAGCTTCAGCTCCCCGGGCATCGTCCACGTGCCCGGTTCTTCCCCTCCGCCCGGCTCCGCGCCGGTCTTCCACGCATTGAGCCAGGTCACGAAATGCGGGATCAGGTTGTTCGCCAATTGATCGATGTCCTCCGCAATCGCCTCGGTCAGCCCCGGACACTCCTCGCCCTGCACCAGCCGGCACAGCCCGTGCAGCAGGTCCAGCGCCATGGAGGCGTCGGAGGCCCCGTTCTTCAAGATCGGCTCCCAGGAGCCGGGTCTCAGCCGCATGCCCCGGTCGAAGCCCTCCACCCAGCCGTCCCACCACACCTCCGTCCCGTCGGCGTCCATGTCGAACACCGCCGTGTACGTGTCCGGGGCTTCGGCCAGCACGCGGGCGACGCGGTTGTAGTGGCCCAGCAGCGCCCGCAGCGCCGCGTCGGCGTCGCCCGGATGTTCGAATTGCGGCTCCGGTCCCCAGACCTCGGCGAGCCACCGCGACGGCGCCACGGTCTCCGGGCACACCGCCACCGCCGCCACGAAGCCGTCGTATTCCCCGAGCGTCATGCCGCTGCCCATGTTCATGTCCACGAGCGCATCGAGCACCGCCGCCAGCCGCGCCAGTTCGTCCCAGGCGTGGATCGTCCCACCGTCGTGCCCGGCCTCGTGCCCGGCGGGCCGGCTCATGGCTTTTTCGTGTTCTTCACCGCCACGAACCCGGACACGCCCTTGCCGCGCGCGCGTCTGACCGTGTACCCGTAGTTGCCGAGCCGGAAGCTGCGATCATCCACGTAGTCCGCCAGCGCCGCCCGGATCTTCTCCGCCACCGGGTCGGCCCTGCGGGTGGCAGGCTTCTTGTCCTGAAGAGCTTTCCACTTCCAGAACACCTCCTCGCCCAGTTTGTCGCCGACGGATTTTCTCAGCGCGTTGAGTTTGCGCCGATGCCCCTTGGTCAGTGTCGTCTCGTCGATGGCCACGGTTTCCTCCTCGCATCGCCCATGGTCTGAAATGCCTCGCGTAGCATACCGCCGCTTCCCCGCCGGCTGAAATCCATCCACCGCGCGCCGGCCTCTTGCCATCGCGCTCCATCGCCGTGAACACCGCCGAAAGGCCGCGGCGCGCAGCGCCCGGGACGGCGGGCCGGGGGCCGGGGAGGGTCTCTGCGGCCAGATAATCACCGGCACGAAGGAGGGCCTAACCGGCCAGGGCCACGGTTCACCGTGCAGCCACCAAACATCATGGAGGAACTCGCCACGGTCGGCGTTGGGAACGTTGGGCCCATACCGAAAACCCGGGTTTCTCTCCGCCGCGCATAACGCCGCATTGATCCTTCGGGTCCACTCGTGCCGAGTCCACAAATCGCGGCACACGCCCTCGAACTCGTCCAGCGCGTCCGGAATGTGCCCGATCATTTCGGTTCGGGCCATGAGCGAACTCCATCATTCCGCAGCGCATCAGGGCAGCCGTCTCGAGGAAATCCGGCCTCGATGCGGCCCGCTCCAGTCGCCTGTTCATGCCGAACGTTCGCGGTCCCCGCAATTTATTGGCATGAGCCGCGCGGCATCGCGGCGCCTCAGCCCCTTCGCCGGCCCTTGGTGCGTTCCAATCGGATGCGCTCGGCGATTTCCTCCCGATGCACCTCGATCTCGGCGGGCGCATCGATCCCCAGGCGCACCTGGTTGCCCTTCACCTCCGTCACCTCGACCGCGATGTCCGGGCCGATCACGATCCGTTCGCCGACCCCGCGCATCAATATCAGCATCGCCATCCTCCTTTTCGGCCTCGCCGCCGGGATGCGATTCCCGTCAGGAAAGATTGTAACCCCGCTGTTGGATGCCTGATTGTTCCAGCACCGGCAACGGCGTGACGCACCGGCGCGCGGCGCCGACGATCGCGGCCCGCCGCCGCGGCGACCCACTCCTCGCCACCGGTCTCGGCGGCGAAGTCGATGCGCGCCTCCATCGCACGCCATTCGGCTTCGCAAACGTCCGTCAGTGGCGCCGCGCCGTCCCGTTGTCCGGCCACGGCGCCACCCAGCCGCCGGTGTCCGGTGTCCGAGATCCCCGCTCCGCGGCCAGAATGAGTACCGCGACCGCGATCAGCTCCGGGGCCAGATCCAACGCCGGCTCCTCAAGCCCGTCGGACAACTCCCCGATGTCCGACGCGACCCCGTACAACGACAGCATCATGCTCACCGCCGCCGCCGCGTCCGAGGCCTCCAGCAGCGCCACCGCCGCCCACGCATCGCGCCCCAACCGCATGGCGCGCTCGAATCCCAGCACCCACGGTTCCCACACGGCGTCCCCGGTGTCCGCATCGATCCCGAACGCCGGCACGTACCCCGGCGGATCCTCCGCCAGCAGTCCCGTGACCTGCTCCAGCCGCTCGGTCAGCCCCTTGCGCACTTGCGCCCGCGCGGCCGCGTTGCCGGCCATGATGCGGTCCAGCTCCGGTTCGGCCGCCCAGGCCGCCTCCAGCCATTCCGCCGCCGGTATCGCCCTGGGGCACAGAGCCACGCCCGTCACGAACCCGTCGAAGCCGGGGAAACACACCGCCGCGTCCGCCTCCCCGGCCCCATCCGGCAACCCGTCCGCCAGCGCCTCGACCCGCGCCGCCAGCCGGTCATTCTCCCGCGCCTTCGCCGCCTCGTCGCGATCAGGCTGCGCCTGCCGCCGCTCGAGCGCCTCAAGCAACCACTTGCTGCGCCGCGCCCGCCCGCTCATCCCAGACTCCGGGCGCGGGTCCACCCTTCGGCGCCGGACAGGCATCCAGGCCCCATGCCGACGCTACAACGGCCTGGCATTCTTCACCGTCACAAAACCGCTCGCGCCCCGGGCTGCGAGGCCGAGGTGGATCGCGTAGCCGTACACGCCAGGGTGGGCATGTCTTCGTCGATCGCCATTGCTTCGTTCCCTTCCTTCGCCGCCTCGATGAGGCCGTGCGCGCCTCATCATACGTGAACGGCCCTTGCCCGGGCGCGCCAGCCCGGCGCCGGTTGTGCGCAGGCGAGATTCGGCGCCACCGAAAGGCGGGGCCTGCTTGTGGCCGGGACGGCGGCCGGTGTCCGGGGCGGGGCGAGGGGCCGACGACACAACTTCGGCATGAGGGAGGCGGCGGCAATGAGCAGACACACGGATCGGCGCGCCCCCGCGTCGACTTTTTTGGTCCACTTCTTCGGCCGCGGCCTGGTGGACGAGGGCCGCACCTACGCGGTGGAGCGTTTCGTCGGCAAGAGCAACGGAGACATACGCCGCCGGCCCGCCAACGGGACGCGGTCGAAGAAAGGCCGCGGGCGGCCCAGGCCCGAGGTGGCCACGTTCGACGAGGTCCGGGACATGCGCCCGGCCTACAACGAAATCGTTGTGTGCACAGCCCTCGGAACGCGCTCCGGCGTGCAGAAGTGGGGCTGGTCGGTCTGCGGTCTGGGTGCCGAGCGCCGCCAACGCCGCTGAGCCGCACCGTGCGAACGTGCCGCCGCCCCGCCGGCCGGCACCGTGTTTCCACCTTCCGAGGAGAACGATTCCGTGCCCTACCGCGATATCGACACCGCGCGCGCTCGCGGACTTGAGCGTCATCGCCGACGCATCGCCGAGCGCGCCGAACTGGGTCTCTGCCGTCGCTGCGGCACACGTCCGGCGGCGTCCGGCAGGACCACGTGTGAACCGTGTGCCGAGAAGAGACGCGCCGCCGACCGGACACGCGCCGAGAAACGCCGTCAGGCCGGCATCAAGCGCGTCCGCAACCCCGAGGCCCGCAAGGCCGAGTACCGGCGCGCCCGGCAACGCGCCGAGAATCGCCTGGCGCGGGGAATCTGCTCAAAATGCGGTCGGCGCCCGAACGAGCCGAACCGGCGTCTGTGCATATCCTGTGGACAAAAGCGCCGCGCTGTGGAGCGCGAACGCTACGCTCGAGCCCGTTCTGAAGGTCTGAAATACGGTGGCAGGGACCCGGCCGCGAAACGGGCCAATGCCCGAAAGCGCAGCCGCGATCGTCAGCGCGTGCGCCGGGAATCCTCGCTTTGCATCCGTTGCGGAAAGTCACCGCCTGTCAAGGCCGGATCGAGTTGCAAGACGTGCCTGAATAAGCGCAGCGCGTCCGATCGGGCCACGTATTCCGCCCGCAGATCGGCGGGGCTTTGTACCCGCTGTGCCATCCCGACGTTCGAGGGCGCGCCGGTCTGCGGTCCCTGCACCGTGCTCGAGGACCGCTACCGGGAGACGAAGAACGAGGCCGCCCGCCGGCGCTATGCCGACCGACGCGCCGCATGGATTTGTACGCATTGCGCCAGCCGGCCCTCTTTCGGCGCCTCGCGTTGCGAGCCCTGCGCCAAAAAGGCCTGGGAACGCTCCGAGCAGGTC
>JAPOPO010000145.1 GCA_026712885.1 Rhodospirillales bacterium
CGCCCGTCCTCGGGCGGATCCTCCATCAGCTGGTCTTCGAGCACCTGCCGGAAATCTCCTTCCCAGGCATTCTCTCCGGGCAAGCTCTCGATTCGCTCCACCACGAGATCGAGCGCCTTGCGTCCAAGTTCGAGCATCTGCCCGCGCGACATCCGCAAATCGCCGTTCGCTCGGGCGTCCGGTTCTTCCTCGTCACGTGGGGGGTATCGACTCGTCATATCCGTTTCCCGGTCCCTTCATTCGCCGATCCCGACACACGCGGCGCGGAATCGAAACTCCAAGTGGGTAGTAGTCGTCCAGCGAAGGCCGCAACTCCTGCTGCATGATCTCACTGTTGGAAAACCTTGGGAGCAGACGTTGAGGGATGGCTGCAGGTCATGCGGGGATGGCCTGCTGTCGATAGACCCCCGCGGGCTTGAGCCCGGTGATTGTTTACGCGGAACGTCTGGCGCAATCCTTAGCGTGCGCCTATGCGGGCGAGGGAGACATGCTCGACCTTCCGCTGACGAGGTTGCCACCGGGCGGATGACGTGGCCATGGGAAGAAGGAAGCCGCCGGCGGAGAGCGGGCCTGCGCTCAGCGGTTATCGCATCGTGTGGCTGATCGTGCTCTTCGACCTGCCGGTCGCTTCCAAGATGCAACGCAGCGCCGCCACCCGGTTTCGCCACGACCTGCTGGACGAGGGCTTTGAGATGAGCAAGTACTCCATGTATCTTCGGCACTGCGCGGGCAAGGAACAGGCCGACGCGCTGGGCCGCAGGGTTGCGTTGGCCATGCCGAACGAGGGCAAGGTTCATGGGCCTCTGGGCCCAACTGTATCGGTAGCGAAATCCCGCGAAGTCAAGCGCATTGTGGCGAAGGTCGGCATTGTCACCACTCGGCATCCTTAGGAAAAAGTCTGTCCAGAGTGCGGACGCTGCCAGACTTTAATCCCGATTGGAATAGTGAAAATTTCGATGTATTGGTGTCTGGTCAAGGACGTAGCAAACACCAAAGTGGTGCCGACAGGAGCGCGTTCGGCGCGCGCTCATGGGCTCTATCCAGTCCTGCGCAGCTTCCGTTCGCTCTCCACCCCCACCCGATCGGCGGCCCAGCTCTGGGCCGCGTCGTCGAGATGGACGTGCCGGTTGGTGGTGGTCGCCCGCCGTCCGACAAGCCTTTGCCCACGCTGCAACGAAGAGTCAAGATCTGGCGCAATGAGCAGGGTACACGACCTGGTGTTCGTCGTTCGGGCCGTACGGCACCGATGCCGCCAAGCCGAAATCCGCAACGAACACCGCCGCGTGCGCGAGCCGCCCGGGCCGCAACCGCGGTGCCGTTCTTGAATCGCATCGCCGCGATGCTTCCGCAGGCCGGCCAACCGCTGCGCCGTTCGGGGGACGATAGCCGCCGGTCAGGACTTCGCCGGCGGCGCGTCCTCCGCCGACGGCAGCAGCCCCTGTGCCCGGGCGCGGTGCACCGCATCGTAGCGCCCGCGCGCGCCGAGCGCCGCGAAGATCCGGCGCAGGCGCGACCGCACCCCGTCATGGCTCAGCTTCAGCGTCTCGGCGATCTCCTTGTCGCTGTGCCACTCCAGAAGCGCCAGGACCTCCATCTCGCCGCCGTTCAGCGGCCACGTCTGCGTGGCGTCCGCGCCGTCGGCCATGGCGTCGCGCAGCCCGCCCGCCGCCGCGCGCACGGTGGCATCCGCCTTCCGGTCGCCGGCGATGTCCTGGAGCAGGGGGACGACGGCGCCGCGCTCGCGGGCGAGCGGCCACGCATAGTCCGTCTCCCCGTACAGCCGCAGATACTCCGCCACATGCGCCCGGGCGCGACCGTCTTCGCCGGCCCGGTGCTCCAGCACCGCCGCGAGCGCAAGGCCTCGCATCCCCATGCGCAC
The DNA here is from genome assembly GCA_026712885.1 of Rhodospirillales bacterium. Lineage (GTDB taxonomy): Bacteria > Pseudomonadota > Alphaproteobacteria > UBA828 > UBA828 > WTGU01. The sequence continues at coordinate 1,880 of JAPOPO010000145.1, forward strand.
CGCGCCGCGCTCCGCCGCGGCCGCGTGCAGCGCCGCCGCGAGCTCCCGGGCCGCGTCGAACGCGCCCTCGGCGGTGAGCAGCCGGAGCCGCGCGCAGGAGAGCATCTCCGCCTCGCGCCAGCTCTGCGCGTCCAGGTCCGTGCATTCGCCCGCGCCCTCGGGCAGCCGCTCGAAGCGCCACGCCCGGCCCGCCTCCCCGATCTCGCCGCCCTCGGCCAGCACCGACGCCCGCAGCGCCGCGAGGAAGCGCGCGAGCGCCGTCCTCCCGGTGCGCCGCGCATACTCGCGCGCGTCTTCCACCAGCGCCAGCGCAGCCCCCGAGCCGCCGCGCAGCAGCGCCAGCTCGGCCGCCACCCCGAGGCTCGCGGCATAGACGTCGAACCACGCGGCGCACTCGCCGAGCACGCGCGGCGACACCGCAGGCCCCCGCACCCGCGGCGCCCCCGCGGATCGTTCCAGCGCCAGCTCGGCCGACAGCGCCTCGCCGACGATCACCGCGCCCGCATCGCGCAGATGGCTCGCCCGCGCCGTCTCCAGCGCGCGCCCGTAGCACGCCCCGGCCTCGTCCGCCCGGCCCCGCGCCATTGCCACCGAACCCAGCTGGAAGTCGACATGCGCGAGGTACGGCGAGCGGCCGCCGAGAGCCGCCCGCGCCCGCCCCGCCCACGCCACCGCCTCGTCGAACGCCGCCCTCTGGTTGTGGGCGATGCAGATCCCGACGCTGAACATCCCGCTGAGCAACGGATCCGTTTCCGCCGCCTCCAGCGCCGCCGCCTGCACGTCCAGGATCGCCGCCATCATCCCCTCGTCATACGGGTCGCAGCCGCACATGTGCAGCAGCCCCTGGACGAAGACGTGCTCGCTCCGCAGCGCCCGGTCGTCGCCGTCCGCGCGGTCGCGGGTGAAGCTGGCGGTCTCTGCCGCCGCCGCGCCGTAGACGCGCCTCGCCTCCGCGATCTCGCCCGCGCAGGTGAGCGCCACGCAGCGCACCAGCGCCAGGCGAGGATGCGCCCACACCAGCTCCGCCGTCAGCCGCCCGTCGAGCGCGCACAGCGCCTCCAGGCCCCGCTCGAGCCAGAGCCGGACCCCGCCCGTGTCCTCCGCGATCCGCCCGAGCAGCTCGCCATCGCCGGCCTCCGCCGCGTGGCGCAGCGCCTCGACCGCCCGGCCGCGGCGGGCGAGCGCGAGCGCGATGCCGCGATGCACCGCCCGGTAGCGCTCCGGGTCCTCGCGGAACCGGCGCGCCTCGCAATACTCCCTGACGAGCGGATGAAGCCGGATCGCCCGCATGCCGCCGCCCGCGGTCGACAGCAGCCCCGCGAGCGCGTCCATCGCCACGATCCGCCGCCCCGAGCCCGCCTCGCCCCTCACCTCGTCGACCAGCTCAGGATCGAGCCCGTCGAACAGTGCGACATCGAGCGCGAACCCGCGGTCCGAGGCCGCAACGCCACGCCACAGCCGTGTCTCGATCCAGTCCGCCACCGTGCGGTCGGCGCCCCCCGCCTCCCCGCGCCGCCGGGCGTTGCGGTGGATGCGCAGCGCGAGCGGCCAGCCCGCCGACTCGGCCACTACCCGATCGAGCTCCCGGCGCGAGAGCTCCCCGTCGAAGAACCGCGCGATGTCGGCCTTCGAGAACCGCAGATCGCCCACTGTCACCGCCGCCTCGCGCCCCTCGAGCGCGAACATCGCGAGCTCGAGCCCCGGCGGCTGCTCCCGGAACGCCATCCCGACATGGAGATTGTCCGGCCCACGGTGCAGCAGCGCGTTGATCGCGCTTGCGGCTTCCGGGCTGCGCAGCCGCTCCACCTCGTCGAGCGCCAGCACGCACGGCGCGCCGTGGCGCGCGAGAGCGCGCAGCAGCAGCTCGATCCGGTACTCCGCCTGACTGCCGGCCTGCGGGTCCGGCGCCGCCGCGCCGCCTGCGTCGCGCTC
>JAPOPO010000286.1 GCA_026712885.1 Rhodospirillales bacterium
AGTCGGCCGGCGTCGTATCTCCAAGGGCCAGGTCGTGGGCCATGATGCGCCCGATCTTGTCCTTCAGGAAATCGCAGGCCTGGACCGCAGCGCTGACGAAGTAGGAGCCCGCGCGGGCGCCGACGGTGCCGGAGCCGAAGGGCGTCGTGCCCGTGTCCCCGGTGGTCACAACCACGTCGTTGGGATGGATGCCGAAGCTCTGGGCGACGGCCTGGGCCACCGTGGTCTCATGCCCCTGCCCGCCGGGCGCGTCGCCCTCGAAAACCAGCACCTTGCCGCGCGGGTCGAGCCGCACGGTCGCAGCACCATAGCCCGGCTGGTTCTCCATCGGCACGAAGAGCTCGGAGGCGACGCCCGAGAGTTCGACGCCGAGGCCGAAGCCGATGCCGAGATAGCGGCCCTCGGCCCGCGCCTCAGCCTGACGCGCGCGGAAGCCGGGGAGATCGGCCTCCGCCATGAGGTTGTCCCATACCTTGATGAAGTCGCCGCTGTCGAAATACTCGTTGGTGATCGAGGTGTAGGGGAGAGAGGCGACCAGGTTCTTGCGGCGCACGTCCGCCGGCTCCATGCCGCAGCGCTTCGCCACCATGTCGATGGCACGCTCCATGGCGAAGCGGGTCGGCAGCTCGCCGAAAGCGCGGGCCGGCGAGAGTGCGGACTTGTTGGTGATGGCGACCTTCACCTTGATGTCGCCGATCGGCCAGTCGTAGGCGTTGGGCAGCTCGACCGCGCCGAGGAAGGGCATCAGGAAGCCCCAGTAGACCCCTTCGCAGCCGTCGCCGCAGTCGGCGAGGCCGCGATCGCGGATCGCAAGCAGCTTGCCGTCGCTCGCCGCCGCGACCTCGAGATCGTGAATCTGGTCGCGCTCCTGGCTCACCGCCATCAGGTGCTCCTGGCGCGTCTCGATCCAGCGGACCGGTCGGCCCAGATTCTTCGCCATGTAGGCGATCAGAATGGGTTCACGGTAGAAGGGCGCCTTGACGCCGAAGCCGCCGCCCTGGTCTCGCGGGGCGATGATGCGGACCTTTTCCGCCGGGATATCGAGAATGTCCGAGAGCGCGAGACGATCGATGTGCGGGCGCTGGGTGGTGAGCCAGCCGGTCAGGCCGTCGGACTCGTCCCACTCGAAGAGCGCGCCTCTGGTCTCCATCGGCGCCACGCCGCAGCGGTGGCAGGTGAAGCGCTGCTTGATCACGATATCGGCGCCGTCGAAGACCTCCTGGACCTTGGCCTCGTGCGCCCTCTGGCTTTCCTCATCGGCGCCGCCGGTGAAATCCATCTGGAAGATGATGTTGTCGGTCCAGCCCTCGTGGACGATGGTGGCGCCGTCTGCGAGCGCGCTCTCCGGATCGCCGACATAGGGGAGCGGGTCGTACTCGACCTCAATGGCCTCGGCCGCATCCGCGGCGATGTAGGGGTCGCGGGCGATCACCGCCGCCACCGGCTCGCCGTGCCACTTCACCCTGCCGACCGCGAGCGGCCAGTGCTTGGGATAGGTGGCGGGCAGCGCCGGTTGCACCACCGGCTGCGGCATCGGCAGGATCTCGTCCTTGATGTCGTCGCCGGTGACCACCGCGACGACGCCCGGCATCGCCTTGGCCGCGCTCACGTCGATGCTCTCGATCGTGGCATGCGCGTGGTCGCTCCGCCTGAACACGATGTGGAGCGCGCCCGGCCGCGCGAGATCGGCCAGGAACCGGCCCCTCCCCGTGATGAGGCGATGGTCTTCCTTGCGGTGGAAGTGGCTGCCGACCCAGCCTTCGCTTGTCCCGGTCATCCGCGTCGCCTCCGTTACCTGGTCTCTTTCGCGGCCTGACGGACCGCGTCGACGATGTGCGCGTAGCCTGTGCACCGGCAGAGATTGCCGACCAGCCCGTGGCGGATCTCGTCATCCGTCGGGTCCGGGTTCTCGCGCAGGAATTCTTCCATGTTCATCAGGATGCCCGGCGTGCAGAAGCCGCACTGCAGGGCGTGCTGCTCGTTGAAGGCCCGCTGCAG
>JAPOPO010000190.1 GCA_026712885.1 Rhodospirillales bacterium
CGAGCAGGAGGGGCCGCCGCTGGAGCTCTACGAGCGGCCGCAGACCCGCTTCGTCGCGGCGTTCATCGGCTCGCCGGCGATGAACTTCGCTCCGGCGCAGATCGAGGCGGCGGCCGGCACGGTCTCGGTCCTGGCCGGGGGCAATGCCTTCGCCCTGCCGCCCGAGCGGGCCACGCGCCACGCGGACAACGGCGGGCGCATGGTGCTGCTCGGCATCAGGCCCGAGCACATGTACCGGGCCGAGGGCGAGGCGCCGCGGCCAGATTGCGCACGGCTCGAGACCACGGTCGAGATCGTCGAGCCCATGGGCGCCAACACGCTCGTCAACTTCCACCTGGGCGAGACCTCGATGCTCGTGCGCCTGGAAGGCTCCGCCGCCGAGCAGCCGGGAGATTCGCTCCCGCTCGACGTGGACATGAGCCGGGCCGTCCTGGTCGATCCCGAGAGCGAGCGGGTGATCTGAATTAGTCCGCGTTAGCCGGTGGCGGACAGCGTGCCGATGCCGGCGATCACGATGGCGACGCCCAGCCACTGAAGCGGAATAACCGGCTCGCGCAGGAAGATCCGCGCCAGAATGATCGTCACCACCGAATAGGCCGAGCTGGTGACGATGGCGAACTCGCCGTTCTCCAGCGCGAGCCCGGCATAGACGAAGACGTAGCCGATAGTATCCACGAGCGCGATGAGGAGGATCAGCGGCCATGCGCGGAGCGGCATGCGCGGCAGCCTGCGCATGACGAGGAAGCCCGCTCCCAGAGCGACGGCGCCAACGATCCGCCCCGAGAGCAGCGTGAGCGGCAGACCGTAACGCTCGATCGCCTCGTCGGCGGCAAGCAGGGCGACGGCGAAAAGAACCGCCGAGCCGAGCGCCATCAAGGCGGCGCGTCGCAGCACCGCCGGCGCGTACTCCGGCTTGTCGCCGCCTTCGACGCGCGAGACCGCGAGCGCCACCAGCCAGACGCCGCCGAGCGTCGCCGCCATCGCAATCCAGTGGATGATCTCCGGCCGGGCACCGAAGACGACCGTTATCGGCACCGCGAACGCCGGGTAGCTGGAGACCATGGGCGAGCCGAGCGAGACCGGGCCGCGGGTGAGCGCCTCGAATAGCATGAGCGTCGCCAGCATGGTGGCGACGCCGTTGAGAGCCAGGAGCCAAAGCCCCGAAAGCTCCCAGACCAGCGTCTCGCCGCTAACCACGATGTAGAGCCCGACCGCGAGGCTGCCGACCAGCATCATGCCGAACAGCCCCTGCGGCACCCCGATCGCGCGGCCGAGGAAGCGGGCCGTGAAGTCGCCGACGCCCCAGCTCCCGGCGGCTCCCGCGCCCATGAGCGCTGAGCCTGCGATCACGGCGTTCCCGTCTCGCCGGCGCCGGCAGGGCGGCGACAAGACCCCGCGCCGACAATCGACCCGCGCTCTATCGACATGTCTGCATCGCTTTGTGGTGAGAGGCTCAACCTTACCCTAAAGCACGCCTTGGGGCAGGGCGTGAAGGTGCGCAATTATGAACAGTAAGACACCGTAGGTGCACGAACTGGCTAACGGGAGCAACCATGCACATCGCTTGCCTGACCTTCGATTTCGATGCCGTCTCGGGCTACATCGCCAAAGGCATGCGCTCGCCGACGCCGATCAGCCGGGGCGAGTTCGGCCTGGTCGGTGCCGACCGCATCCTGGACCTGCTCAAGCAGCACGACATTCCGGCGACCTGGTTCATCCCCGGTCACACCATCGAGACCTATCCCGAGATGTCCGTCCGCATCGCGATTGCAGGACACGAGATCGGCCATCACGGCTGGACCCACATGACTCCCGTCACCATGTCTCGCGACGAGGAGGCGGCGGGGCTCCAGCGCGGCACCGATGCCATCGTCAAGCTCTGCGGGCAGAAACCCAGGGGCTACCGCTCGCCCGCCTGGGACCTGAGCGAGAATACGGTCGACTTGCTGGTCTCGCGCGGCTTCCTCTACGAGAGCAGCATGATGGGGAACGACTACACCCCCTATTTCGCGCGCACTGGCGACGTGATCGCGCTCGAGGAGCCCATGCAGCTGGGGCCCGAGACCAGCCTGGTCGAGATGCCGATCAGCTGGACGCTGGACGACTACCCGCACTTCGAATACGTGCGGAACAAGCAGTACAGCATGCAGGGCCTGATGCCGGCGGGCGGCGTGCTGCAGAACTGGGTAGACGACTTCGACTACATGACCCGCACCGTGGAATGGGGTGTGCTCACCTACACCTGCCATCCCTTCGTGATCGGACGCGGGCACCGCATGATGATGCTGGAGCGGCTGATCGAGGCGCTTCAGGGGCTGGGCGCGACCTTCATGACGATGGAGGACGCCGCCAACGCGTGGCTGGAGCGCACCGCGCCCTCACGCTGAGCCTCGGATCATGTCGGCCACCTTCTCTCCGATCATGACGCAGGTCGCGAGGGGGTTGCCGCTGACGATGGTCGGCATGATCGAGGCATCCGCGACATGCAGGTTCTCGAGCCCCCGCACCCGCAGGCGGTGGTCAACCACCGCCAGCTCGTCCCGGCCCATCTTGCAGGTGCCGACCGGGTGGTATCCGCTCAAGGAGTTCTCGCGCAGGTAGGCGCGCCACTCATCGTCCGTCTGCACGTCGCTCGACGGGCGATAGTCGCCGGCGATGGAGTGGGCGAGCGGCTCGGTCTGGAAGAGTTTGCGCTGCAGCTTGGCGCCGGCGAGCAGCAGCTCGAGGTCGCGTTCGTCGGCGAAGAGGTTGGGTTGAATCGTCGAATGCGTGAGCGGGTCCGCGGAGCGGAGCCCGACCCGCCCTCGGGAGAAGGGCCTGAGCAGGTTGATGAGGCCCGTGACCGCCGGCCGGTCGAAGAGGACCGGCCCGTCCGCCGACAAGTCGTAGCCGGCGGGCGTGAACATGTATTGAAGGTCGGAGCGGCCCTCGCTCCCGTCAACTCGGAGGAACGCGGTGACCTGGGCGTGGGGCGAGGCCGCCGGGCCGGAGCCCGCAAGCAGCCATTGTGCGCCGTAGACCAGCGCGCCTACGGGGCCCATGAGCGTGTTGTAGGTCGGCACGCTGGCAAAGCAGGTCTGCGCAAGGCCGGGATGATCCTGCAGGTTCTCGCCCACGCCCGGCAGGTCGTGAACCACCGGAATGTCGAGCGCGCGCAAGTGCGCCGCCGGACCTACGCCCGAGAGCATGAGGAGCTGCGGCGAGGCATACGTGCCGGCGCACATGATCACCGCTCGCGTTGCCTCTGCCCGCTCGGTGTGGTCCCGGCGCGTGTATTCGACCCCGGTCGCGCGCTTGCCGTCGAACAGCACGCGCCGGATGTGGGCATGGGTCCGCACCCGCAGGTTCCGCCGCCGCATCGCCGGCCTGAGGTAGGCGCGTCCCGTGCTGTGCCGTCGCCCCCTGCGCTGGGTGGCAGGCACGTAGCCGACGCCGGCCTGCGGCGGCGTGTTGATGTCGGCCACGCGCTTGATGCCCAAATTGACGCAGGCCTGGAGATAATCGTCCGAAAGCGGGTGCAGGCTGCGAATGTTGGAGACCGAGAGCGGGCCGCCCGCGCCGTGATAGGTATCGGCGCCATTCTCGTTGTTCTCCGAGCGCTTGAAGTAGGGGAGCACGCTCTCGAAGTCCCAGCCCTCGCAGCCGAGTGCAGACCAGCCATCGTAGTCCTCTGGCTGACCGCGCACGTACGACATGCCGTTGATCGCACTGGTGCCGCCCAGCACCTTGCCGCGCGGCATGTAGTCCTCGCGCCCGTCGCGCGTCGGGTCGGGCTCGGCCTTGAAGCCCCAGTCGTAGCGTGGATTGGACAACGCCAGGACGAGCCCGGCAGCGGGCATCGAGACGGCGAGGCTCCGGTCCGAGCCGCCGGCCTCCAGCACCAGCACGCGGCTGCGCCCGTCCTCCGACAGGCGGTTGGCGACGACGCAGCCGGTGGATCCCCCGCCCACGACAATGTAGTCCCACGCCGTCATCGCACCCTCTCGCTTCCGCGCCGCGCCCATGCCGCAGGCACGCCGTCACGGATTTGGGGACTGCGTGCTCCGGCATTTGAGCCTAGGTTACCCCGGTTGCGCCGCGCCGCGCAGGCGAATCCGGCGATCATGGCCGTCGGCGGTTGGGACGGTCATCGGGGAGGCAGGAAACCGGCATGGACGATCACACCGTCGCGATTGATGCCACGCAGACGCCGACCGCGCTGACGTTCGCCGACGTCTTCAACGTCGCGGTGCCGTTCATCGACCGGCACGTTTGCGAGGGACGCGGCGCCAAGGTGGCGATCCGCGATGCGGCGGGCGACGTGACCTATGCCGAGCTGGCCGCCAACGTTAACCGGGCGGGGAACGCGCTCACCGCGCTGGGGCTCGGGCCCGGCGATCGCGTGCTGATGGTGGTGAAGGACTGCCCCGCGTTCTTCCATCTGTTCTGGGGCGCGATCAAGGCGGGGTTCGTGCCGGTCCCGCTCAACACGTTGCTGCGCGCGGCCGACTACCGCTTCGTCATCGAGAACTCGGGTGCGGCCTGCCTCGTCTGGTCGCCGGAGTTCGCCGGCGAGGTCGAGCCCGCGCTGGCCGAGGCCTCGCACCGGCCGGCGCACGCGCTGCCTGCCGAGGGCGAGGGCGATTCCTTTGCGGATCGCCTTGTCGCGGCGTCCGATACGCTGACGCCGGCGCCGACTGCCGCCGACGATCCCGCCTTCTGGCTCTATACGTCGGGTTCGACCGGCACGCCCAAGGGCGGCGTTCACCGCCACCGCGACATGGTGGTGACCAGCCAGTATTTCGGGGTCGACACGCTTGGGATCACAGGCGACGACGTCCATTTCTCCGCCGCAAAGCTCTTCTTCGCCTACGGGCTCGGCAACGCCATGACGTTTCCGCTCTGGACCGGAGGCACGGCGGTGCTCCTCGACACCCGGCCGACGCCGGAGACCACGTTCGCCACCATCGAGGCGTTTCGACCGACCATCTATTACGGCGTGCCGACGCTCTACGCCGCGCAGATTCAGGCGCTGGAAGGCGCGTCGCCGGACCTTTCCAGCGTGCGCCTCTGCGTCTCGGCGGGCGAGCCGCTGCCGGCGGCGATCCTCGAACGTTGGCGTACTGCCACGGGGCTCGACATAGTGGACGGGATCGGCACCACCGAGATCCTGCACATCTTCATCTCGAACCGCCCCGGCGTGGTGGTGCCGGGGACGAGTGGCACGCCCGTGCCAGGCTACGAGGCGCGCCTCGTGGACGATGACGGGCGCGACGTGAAGCCGGGCGAGACCGGCAACCTGCTGATCCGCGGGCAATCCCTCATCGCCGAGTACTGGGGCGAGCCCGAGCGCACGGCTGCGGCCTTCGACGGTGAATGGCTCAGGACCGGCGACACCTACACCGTCAACGAGGCCGGATGCTACGTCTGCTGCGGGCGCTCGGACGACATGCTCAAGGTTGGCGGCATCTGGGTCTCCCCGGTCGAGATCGAGGGCCGCCTGATCGCCCATCCGGCGGTGCTCGAAGCCGCCGTGGTGGGCCGTGCCGACGATGACGGGCTGATCAAGCCCGAGGCCTGGATCGTAATCGCCGAGGGTCATGCCGCGAGCGAGCGCCTGAGCGAGGCGCTGGTGTCTCACTGCAAGGCGGGGCTCGCGCGCTACAAGTATCCGCGCTGGGTCCGCTGCGTCGATACGTTGCCCAAGACCGCGACCGGCAAGATCCAGCGCTATAAGCTGCGCGGCGGCGGATAGGCACTCCGTTCCGTATTCTTCAACCAAACGTTTGTTTTATTGCCGTCTTGCCACTAGGATTGCCAGAGTATGACGCGGTTGCCGGCGGGGACGAGTTGCCATGAGCGAGATCAAGTTCGGAACGGTCATTTCGGCGGTCGGCGAGCCCGGCGCGTCCGACGCGGACCAGTACGTCGAGGCCCTGGTCGACGCGGACCATGTCGCGGGGCTCGGCTACGACGCGTTCTGGGTGATCGAGCACCACTTCTCGGACTACTTCCCGACGCCGAGCCCGCTGGTGATGCTGTCCCATCTCGCCGGACGCTATCCTGACATGGACCTCGGGACCTGCGTCCTGGTGCTGCCCTGGTACAGCCCGCTCAGGCTCGCAGGCGAGATCGCCATGCTGAGCCAGCTGAGCCGAGGCACGCTGCACATTGGCTTCGGGCGCGGCCTCGCGCGCCTCGAATACGATGCCTTCGGCGTTTCCATGAGCGAAACCCGTGCGCGCTTCCGCGAGTGCCGCGAGGTCATCGGCAAGGCGCTCGCTGGCGGCTCATTCACCTATGGCGGCGAGTTCTTCAACATCGAGCGGTCGATCGAGCTCAGGCCGAAGTCCGTGCAGGAGCGCATCAACCTCTACGGCGCAACCAGCAGCCCCGAGAGCGCCGGCATCATGGCCGAGCTCGATCTGCCTATGATCCGGGTCTCGAACTTCCCGATGCACTTCCACAGCAACGACTTCGCGCGCTGGGATGAGGAGACCCGCCAACGCGGCGGCTCCACCGACGTCAGCCGGCCGATCCTCATCCACGCGGTGCTGGCGGACACCGACGAAGAAGCGGATGCGCTCGCCAAGGAGCATCTCTCGCGCTACTTCGTGAAGGTGGTCGAGCATTACGAGGCCGACGCCGATCCCTGGAAGGAGCTGGAAGAGTTCAAGGCCTTCAGCAAGTTCATGGCCACCTCCAAGAAGCTGACCAATCCCGACAATCTGGGGCCGTGGCTCG
>JAPOPO010000143.1 GCA_026712885.1 Rhodospirillales bacterium
CGACGACGTCACGGCGAAGGCGCTCTGGGCCTCGTAGCCGGCGAGCTGGCCCGTCTGGGCGCGCAGCGCCTCGATGATCGCGCGCTCCATCTCCTTGATCTCGGTGATCACCAGTTGGGCGGCGTGGAGGTCGTTGTCGGTGGGATCGCAGAAGAGCCGGGGCGTGAGCTGGGCCTGGGCCCCGGTGATCACGGCCAGGTTGAGCACGAGGGCGACGATGAGCGTGCGCATGGATCAGCCTCCCTGGAAGATGGTGCGGGTGAGCGCGTCTGACGCGTCGATATCGTCGAGGATGTTCCACCGGGAGCGCCTGACCGACGTGCCCGGGAGGCGTCTGATGTCGCGGATGAACGACGGCGTGCGGGTGCGGCCGATGGCGTTGCGGTAAGCGTCGCGGGCGAGCTGGCAGACCTGGCGGTTGATGAGGCCGAGGATGTCCTCCATGGCGCGGCCGGGATCGAAGAAGATGTTGTAGATCCCGTAATTGAACAGGCGGTCGACGCACGAGAAATCCAAGATCGACATCGGGTCCCGGATGCCGTTCTCGGGATCGCGGATGACCAGGAACTCCCCCTCTGCCGCGGAGGTGGCGGCGGCTTCGAGCGCCGTCGCCACCTCCGGCGGGCAGGCCGGATCGAACGGCGCCTCCTGGCCTGCCGCAGGGCAGGCCAGGACCGCCGCGGCGGCCAGCGCGGCAATGAGCGTCCTCACGATGCCGGCCGCGGGCTGATGAAGTTGACGTCGCGGGCGACGATCTCGGTCGAGCGTCTCTCGGTGCCGTCGTCGGCGGTCCATGACCGTGTCTGCAGGCGACCGTCGACGAGGGCCGCAGAACCCTTCTTCAGGTACTGGTGCGTCAGGTCCGCAAGGCTGCCGTAGGCCACGACGTTGTGCCACTCGGTGGCCTCCTGCGGCTCCCCGTCGTCGGGCTTCCATTTCCGGGTTGTGGCCATCGAGAACGTGACGATCGAGCGGTCCGTGATCGAAGCGTGGAGCTTCGGGTCGGCGCCCAGATAGCCCAGAAGCTGGACCCGGTTGATGTGTCTCATGACTGTTCCTCCGGCTGACTGGTGGCGTTCGCGATCTCCCCGGCCAGCCTGTCGAGGAGGGCGCGTTCGGTTTCCGGCGAGGCGGCGTCGCCGGTGATGGCTGTGGTGATGGCGCGGGCGGCGGTGCCGGCCGGGAACCGGCGCGCCAGGCGGCGGCGGGCTTCCGCCGGCGGCAGTGCCCGGTAGAGGCGCGCGCGCAACGCCGCATCCCGCGGTGCCGTCGTCAGGGCCCACAGCTCCGCCGCGCCCGGGCTGTTGACCACCACCTGCTCGATCCGCCCGTTCGGCGTCGCCGCGATGAGGAGGGCGGGCGCACCGTCGGCGCGGGGTCCGGTGAGCTCCGTGGCGATCGCGCCCTGCAGGGTCTTCGAGAGATCGAAGAGGCGCGTCAGCGCCTCGATCTCGCTCTTCTTGCCGCCGGCGCCCAGCACCCAGATGCGGGTGGCGAGCTCGACCAGGGGCTCCGTGAAGTCCTCGAGGCGCTGGGAGGCCAGCGCCAGGGTGACCCGCAGCTTGCGCGCTTCGCGGATGTCGCGCTCGACCTGGGCAAGCACGGCGGGCGCCTGTCCGGCGCGGTGGAACTCGTCGAA
>JAPOPO010000094.1 GCA_026712885.1 Rhodospirillales bacterium
CCTCGGGCGTCGCCATCTGGGCCGGAATGACCAGATCGCCCTCGTTCTCCCGTTCCTCGTCGTCGGCGAGGATGACCATTCGCCCGTTGCGGAACTCCTCGACCGTCTCCTCGACGGACATGAGCTTGCAGGACGACGCGGTGCGCGACATCTCGACCCTTCAGCGCTCGGAATGAAGGCGCGCAAGGTAACGCGCGATCAGGTCCACCTCAAGATTGAGCCTGCGGCCGGCAGCGCACTCTCGAAAGGTGGTCTCGGCCAGCGTGTGGGGGATCAGGTTGATGCCGAACACGTCGCCATCCACCTCGTTCACCGTGAGCGAGACACCGTCGAGCGCGACCGACCCCTTGGAGGCGACGAAGCGCGAGAGCTCCGCCGGGCAACGGATCGTGAGGCGAAGCGAGTCCCCCTCGGGCGCCGCCCCTTCGACCAGCGCGACGCCGTCAATATGGCCGGTCACCAGGTGCCCACCCAGCTCGTCGCCAAGCGCGAGCGCCCGCTCCAGGTTGACGCCGGTGCCCGCGCGCCAGTCGCCGAGGGTGGTCCGGTCCGCGGTCTCGCGGGACACGTCCACCGCGAACCAACCCGGTGCCTTGTCCACCACGGTGAGGCAGGGTCCCGAACAGGCGATGGAGGCGCCGAGCGCGACGGTGTCGGTGTCGTAAGCGGTCCCGATCTCCAGCCTGAGACCGCCGGCGGGAGCGTCGGCGATCCCCCGCACACGGCCCACGTCGGTGACGATTCCGGAGAACATGGCGCGCTCGTTACGCCGCTGGCACCAGGGTGTCCAGCACGTCCTCGGCCAGCGGGGCCGAGGAGACGCGGTGGAAGCGCGGCATGTCGTTGGCGCGTTCGACGCCGAGCGCCGCCAGCGCCGGCACGCCGTCGCCCCCGATGGCGCCCGGCGCGCGGAACCATTCGATGCGATCGACCAGGCCGGCGCGCAGCAGTGCCGCCGCAAGCCGGCCGCCGCCCTCGACCAGGACGCGGGTGAGGCCGCGCCCCGCCAGCGCTTCCAGCGCGGCCTTGAGCGCCGGGCGACCGTCCGCCTCCGCCGCCACCTCGATGACCTCCACGCCCACCTCGCGCCAGGCCGCGTGCCGCCCGTCGCCGCCGAGGTCCTGCGTCGAGACGATCCAGGTCGGCGGATCGGCGCCACCGGCGATGAGCACGTGGCTCGTCGGCAACCTGGCGCCGCCGTCGATCACTATCCGCACAGGGCTCCGGTCGCCCAAGCCGGGGAGCCGGCAGGTGAGCGCCGGGTCGTCGGCGAGCGCGCTCGCAGCCCCCACCATCACGGCGTCGTGGCTTGCCCGCATCAGGTGCCCGCGTCCTCTGGCGAGCGTACCGGTGATCCAGCGGCTGTCGCCCGTATGCGTCCCGATCCGCCCATCCAGCGTGCTCGCGAGCTTGAGCGTCACGTGGGGCCGGCCCTTCTCCACGCGCGAGAGAAAGCCCGCGTTGAGCGCTCGGGCCTCGGCCTCTATGCAGCCGCGCGCGACCTCGATCCCCGCCGATTCGAGCGTGGCGTTGCCGCGGCCGGCGACGCGCGGGTCCGGGTCTTCGGTCGCGACCACGGCGCGCGCGATCCCGGCCTCCACCAGCGCCTCGGCGCAAGGGCCGGTCTCGCCGTGGTGGGCGCAGGGCTCCAGGGTGGTGTAGCAGGTGGCGCCCCGCGCGCCTGCACCGGCGCGGGCAAGCGCCTCGGTCTCCGCATGGGGCCGGCCGCCCGGCTGGGTCCAGCCCCGGCCGACGATGTACCCGCCCTGCACGAGCACGCAGCCCACCGCCGGGTTGGGCCACACGTTGCCGAGCCCCCGGCCCGCCAGCGCCAGCGCCAGCGCCATGAAGCGGCGGTCGCGGGCGGGATCGGCCTCCGCCATCCGGTCAGTCTCGCTCGTCGGCGAGGCCGCCGATGAACTCCTCGAAGTCCTTTTTCTCGCCGAAATTCCTGTAGACCGAGGCGAAGCGCACGTAGGCGACCTGGTCGAGGCCCGAAAGCGCCTCCATCACCATCTCGCCGATCACCGTGCTCGGGATCTCGGTCTCGCCCAGGCTCTCCAGCCGGCGCACGATGCCGGTCACGATGTGATCGATCCGGTCGGGCTCGACCGGCCGCTTGCGCAGCGCGATCTGCATCGAGCGCGCCATCTTCTCGCGCTCGAAGGGGACCCGCTGGCCGTTGCTCTTGATGACGGAGAGCTCGCGCAGCTGGATCCTCTCGAAGGTGGTGAAGCGGCCGGCGCAATTGGTGCATTGCCGGCGGCGGCGGATCGCGGTGTTATCCTCCGTCGGCCGCGAATCCTTCACCTGCGTGTCGTCATTGCCGCAGAACGGACAGCGCACGGCGAGCCTCCTCTCAGGCGTGACCGGGGTAGACCGGGAAAGCGGCGCAGAGCGCGCGGACCTCCTCGCGGATCTCCGCCGCAAGAGCCTCGCTGCCGCCCTCCG
>JAPOPO010000132.1 GCA_026712885.1 Rhodospirillales bacterium
CCCTCGAGTGCAGGAGGTCGCCTGCGGGCAGACCTACGGAGTCCAGCAGCCGGTCCATGGCCTCGTCGTGGGGCTCGAGTGCGCCGTCGGCGAGGATGTGAGCCACGGCAACATTGCGCTCGGCGAGGCTGCGGCCGACCAGCAGGGTTCGGTGGCAGTCGAGCGGCTCCTTCTCCGCGCACATCAGGGCAAGGCGCTCCACTTCTGCCCTCTCTATCACCTGTTCGACGCCCTCGCGGTAGAGCGGTGTTCGTGCCAGGCGGTCGTAGCGCACGCGCCCCTTCTCGTAGCACGAGCGGTCTTCGGGGCGCCCGCCGAGCGCGTGCCCAAGGAAGAGGTACGCGACGCCATGCGCCTGCAACGCGGCGTCGAGGGACTTGCGGTTGAAGTGTGGATTGAAGCGGCTGTAGGGCGCCGAGCGGACGTCGGCGAGCGTCGTCACGCCGTGTTGCCGAAGCAGCGAGATGAAGGTCTCCAGAGGGTGGTTGGAGTGCCCGATGGTCAGGACGCGCGTCTCGATCACGGTCATGGGGCCGAACCAGCGTCGGGCCGGTCGACGCCATGCTTCGGGCGATGGCGTTTCGCCCGGGCATGTGGTGAGGTGCGCCCAGCATCGCAACGCATGGCCGGAGGAGGGGAACGATGACACAGGACGCCACGCCGGAAGGCTTGGAGGCTGCCTTTCACGCATGGGCGCGTGGGCTCAACGAGGGCGACCTCGAGGCCTTCTGGAGCGCCTTCGACGACGGCGCCGAGATCCTGGACGAGGACTATCCCTGGCGGATGACGCTGGAGGAGTTCAAGGACCATATCGACTTCCACGCCGGCGGCACCGGGCTGTGGGAGCACTTCAAGTGGATCCCGCGCGAGCTGAACGTCAGGGTCTGGGGCACCACCGGCCATGTCAGCGGCTTCTCGACCTTTCGCGGCAAGCCCCGCGATGCCGGCTTCCGGCAGCGCTTCATGGGCTTTACCCAGACCTGGTACCACGAGGACGGCAAGTGGCTTCAGGTCTGCTGGCATCAGAGTCCGCTGCTCGGCCGCATCCAGGGCGCATCGCCAAGCTGACCGCCGCGACCAGCTTGCGTTAGCCGGGGCGGTCACCCAGCGTCGCCGTCCCGTGTTCGCGGCGGCCTGACGCCAATCTCACGCATCGTCGCGGGCCCGCTCGCGCGCGGCCAACGCCCACGGCGCGAACTCGGGCGGACGCGGCGCCGGGAGGCCGGTCTCCTCTTCGCAACGGGCCACGATCTCGTCGATGTCGCCGCCCATGTCGAAGAGATCGGGGTTGCCTCGCTCCAGCCGCATGCTCTCGCGCAGCGCCTGCGTGGCTTCCTCGTCGACCGCGAAATCCTCGCCCACGACCACGCCGTAACGTCTCGCGCCCGCGATCGTGACGAGGCCGGCTGCCACGTCGAACGCGACTTGCTCGACCGGCCGCTCCAGCGGATCGCCCCAGCCACCGCCGCCCCACGTGCAGTAGTGCACGACATCCCCCGGCTCGACCCGCACGCGATCGCACTTCGAGGGAAGAACCTCGATCGTTCCATCCGTGCGCTCGACGTACTTGCGGCTTCGCGGACCCGGCAGTCCGCCCCTCCAGCCCCCCCG
>JAPOPO010000092.1 GCA_026712885.1 Rhodospirillales bacterium
CGACCGAAACCGGCGCCGCCAGCTCGAAGTCTTCGCTCTCTCCCACCCGTGCGGCAAACCAGTCGGCCAGTGCGACACAGTGCCGCACATGGGCGCGCAGACCCTCCGCACCGTAATGGCGGATCACGAACCAGAGCTTGAGCGCGCGGAAGCGGCGGCCGAGCGGGACCTGCCAGTCGCGGTAGTCGATCACCGCACCCGACTCCGTCGCGCGGTTGCGCAGGTATTCCGGGAGCACGCTCAGCGCCTGGATCAGCGCGGCCCGGTCGGCGACCCAGAAGCAGCTGCAGTCGAAGTTGGTGAGCAGCCACTTGTGCGGGTTGAAGGTGTAGCTGTCGGCATGCTCCAGCCCATCGACCAAGCCCCGGTGCTCCGGGCAGATGGTGGCGCTGCCTGCGTGCGCGGCATCGACGTGGAGCCAGATGCCCTGGCGGCGGCAGAGCTCGCCGATGGCGCGCAGCGGGTCCACGGCACCGGAGGAGGTGGTGCCCACGGTCGCGCACACCATCGCGGGCAGGGCGCCGGCCGCCTGGTCCGCGGCAATCGCGGCCTCCAGCGCCTCGACCTGCATCGCATGGCATTCGTCGGTGTCGATGAGCCGCAGGCTGTCACGCCCCAGGCCCGCGATCTTCACCCCCTTCTCGATGGAGGAGTGGGCGTGCCGGGAGGTGTAGACCGTGAGCCGCGGCACCTCCGCGCCCCCCGGACCGCGGCCGACACCATGCTCGTTGACCGCACCGGCGCTCGCGCGCTCCCGCGCGGCAATGAGCGCGGTCAGCGTGCTGCTCGATGCGCTGTCCTGGATCACGCCGCCGCCGGCCGCGCTCGACTTGAATTCGTGAGGCAGCCCGAGCAGGTCGACCAGCCAGTCGAGCACATGGGTCTCCAGCTCGGTGCACGCCGGGCTCGTCGCCCAGAGCATGCCCTGAACACCGATCCCGGAAGAGAGCAGATCGCCGAGTATCGAGGGACCGGAGGCGTTGGCCGGGAAGTAGGCGTAGAAGTTGGGCGACTGCCAGTGGGTAATACCGGGGAGAACGATCTCGTCGATGTCGCGGAGCAGGTCGGCGAAGGGCTCGCCCTGCTCGGGCGCGGTGCGCGGCAGGCGCGCACGGACCGATCCGGGCTCGGCCTGGGAGAGCACGGGATACTGCTCCACCTCCTCCATGTAGCGGGCGATGCGCTCGATGAGCGCTGCTCCGCAGCGGCGGAACTCGTCAGGCGTCATGTGCCGGGGTTCGTCCATCGGGAAGCCCTTCACGTTGAGCGCCGCGGGCAGGAGGCCGCTGCGGGATAGCGAAGACGTAGTGGCGCGCGGGCTTCAGTGCAATCGGCCATGGGCGGGGGTCACGCCCACGTGATCCCCGGTGACGCCCGGTGTCCCGAAGGGCAACGGCGCGGAGGATTTGGCGGGTGCCGGCCGCCACCCTATTCTCGCGCCGTCATCCCCGTGAGCCCAGGAGCCTGCCATGGCGAGCGATCCCCAACAGGCTGTGATGGTCACCGGTGCCGGCCGCAGCATCGGCCGCGCCGTGGCCGAGCGCTTCCACGCCGCCGGCGCCCGCGTCCACATCTGCTGCGTCACCGACGAGAGCCTGGACGACGTGCTCGGCGCGAATCCCGGCATGTCTGGCAGCATCGCCGACGTGGGCTCGGCCGAGGCCGTGGCGCGCTGGTTCGAGGAGGGGCTCGCGGTCCTCGGCGGGCTCGACGTGCTGGTCAACAACGCCGGCATCAGCGGCCCGCGCGCGCCGGTGGAGGAGATCGAGGACGACGAGTGGCAGCGCGTGATCGAGGTCAACCTCAACGGCATGTTCCATTGCATCAAGCGGGCGGTGCCGGTGATGAAGGCGCAGGGCTCGGGCGCGATCATCAACATCTCGAGCGCGTCCACCCGGGTCGGGATGCCGCTCAGGACCTCCTATATCACCACCAAGTGCGCCGTGGACGGCATGACCATGAATCTTGCGCGCGAGCTCGGCCCCGCCGGCATCCGCTGCAACGCCATCCTGCCCGGCATCATCGACAATCCGCGCGGGCGGCGCCTGATCACGCACCTTGCGAAGGAGCGGGGGCAGACGGTCGAGGAGGCGCACGAGCGCTACGTGAGTTTCATCTCCACGCGTTCGCTGATCAGCTGCGAGGAGGTCGCCGACGCCGCGTTCTTCCTGGCGCAGGACTCGGCGCGCAACATCACCGGGCAACTAATCGGGGTCTGCGGCAACCTGGAGTGGGAGGAGTAACTACTTCTTGCGGAACTGGTCGAGCGCGACGACCTTTTCTCCACCCGCCTCCGTCGAGACGTCTCCGCTCTCCTCTGTCGAGGCCCCGTCGCCTCCCTCTGCCAGGGCCTCTCCGCTCTCCTCCGAAAGCTCCTCCGGGTCCGGTACCACCTTCTCGCCGTTCGCCTTGGGCGCGACCTCTTCGGGAACCGCCGCCGGAGCCTGACGCCGCTTCGCCTTGGCCTTTCCGGCCGGCTTCTGCGCCTGCCCGAACTGCAGGCCGAACTTGATCGACGGGTCGGCGTAGCTGGTGAGCGCCGCGAAGGGCACGACGACGCGGTGGCCGACCTTGTTGAAGCTCAACGTCACGGAGAAGTGGTCGTCCTCGACCTCCAGGCCCCAGAATTGATGCTGAAGCACGATCGTCAGCTCGTCCGGGTAGCGGGTGCTGAGGAAATCCGGCACCTCGACGCCGGGCGCGGCGGTCTTGAAGGTGATGTAGGCGTGGTGGGTGCCGGGCCAGCCCTCCTCGGCGACACGGCGGAGCGCCTCTCGAACCACCGAACGCAGGCCGTTTTCGACCAGCGTGTTGTAGCCGATGAGATCCTTGCTCATTCCCGCGTCCGTGTCCGCCCGCTCGACCAGGGCCCCGTTGCCCGATATCCCAGACCACGCCGGTCTGGCGACACCGGTTAGCTTAGCCCGGATGCCTCGCCACGGTCACGGCTCCATCGGGATATCCGGGTTAGCGGGGGGCTTCTGTTGCCCGGCGCCCCCCA
>JAPOPO010000271.1 GCA_026712885.1 Rhodospirillales bacterium
CGCACGGTGGCTGGCCAGGCGATGGACGCGGTGACGGCGCGGCTCGAAGCGGGCGGCGGCGGCAACCACGTGACGCTGGGCGGGCAGCAGGTGAGCCTCGATACCCCGCAGGGGCGCGCCGACGCGGCGGCGGGCGCAGACGCGGTGGCCCGCGCGCTCGGGGCCGACACGCCCGGCGATACATGGGACCGCGACCGCTGGATGCGGGGCGAGGACCCGGAGGCCTCCTCGCGCACGATGACGGGCCGCGAGCTGCTGCTCGGGAGTTCGTTCCATCTCTCGGAGGGCGGCGAGGCCGGCGGCCCGGCCTTCGCGGCCTGGGGGCGGGTCGCGCAGGGCAGCTTCGACGCCGAGGAGGACGGGGTCAGGCTGGACGGCGCGGTGACGACGGGCTTCCTCGGCGCGGACGTGGCGTCGGGGCGCTGGCTGGCGGGCGCGGCGGTCGCCGTGAGCGAGGGCAAGGGCACGTTCGGGCTCAGCGGCGATGCGGCGGCGGAGCCGGCCTTCGGCGAGGGCACGGTGGAGAGTTCGCTCACCAGCGTGCTGCCCTATGCGCGCTATGCGGTGAGCGAGCGGGTCTCGGTGTGGGGTCTCGCAGGGTATGGCACGGGAACGCTGACGCTGACCGCGAAGGGCGCGGAGGAGGAGAAGCGCTACCGGACCGACCTCTCGATGGCGCTGGGCGCGGTGGGCGCGCGCGGCGCGCTGCTGACGCCGGAGGCGGCGGACGGGTTCGCGCTGGCGCTGAAGGGCGACGCGTTCTTCGTGCGCACGGAGTCCGACGCCACCGCGGGCATGGCGGCGGCGCAGGGCGATGCGAGCCGGCTGCGGCTTGCGCTCGACGGCTCGCGCGCGTTCGACATGGGCGGCGGCGCGACGCTGACGCCGAGCCTCGAGCTGGGGGTGCGCCATGACGGCGGCGACGCGGAGACCGGGTTCGGCGCGGACATCGGCGGCGGGCTGGCGTATTCCGGTCACGGGCTCACGGCGGCGCTGCACGGGCGCGGGCTGCTGAGCCACGAGGCCGGGGGCATGCGCGAGCGCGGCTTCTCGGGCTCGCTCGCCTGGGACCCGCGGCCGGACTCCGACCGGGGGATGAGCTTGAGCCTGACCCAGACGGTGGGGGCCTCGGCCTCGGGCGGGGCGGACGCGCTGCTCGGGCGCGAGACGATGGCGGGGCTTGCGGCCAACGACAACGGTGAGGCGGAGCCCGGGAGCCGGCTGGTCGCGGACCTCGGGTACGGGTTTGCCGTGCTTGATGGGCGGGGGGTGGCGACGCCCCAGGTCGGCTGGTCCCGGGACGGGGAGAATGAGACGTTGCGCCTCGGACAGCGCCTGACGCTCGGTTCCTCGGAGTGGGCGCTCGAGAGCGAGCTCGGGGAGGAGAGCCGCGTGTTCAGCTCCCGTTACGACTACCGGCCGGGGGAGTTCCTCGATCTCTCCGTCCAGGCGAGGCGGCGCGAGGCCGCCGCCGGCGGTGCACCCGAGTACGAGCTGATGCTGCGCCTTGGGATGCATTGGTAGGGGGTGCGGAATGATACCGGCGGCGATATGACTGTGCGTTATGCCCCGTTGCGCGGTGACGGGCGAGGCGGGTCGCGTCTGGTCGTTCCTGCGCTGCGACCGCGCTTGCCGGGCGCAGTGGCGGGAACGCACCGCGCCGCCCGAATACGAGGACGGCCCCTTCCCCGTGCGCATCCGCTCGCGGGCCGATCTCGAAGCCGCCGAATCCTGGCGCATGCTGGCCTGAGAGGATCCGTTCGACGACGATGGTCCGGCCTCTCCGTTCTGGGCGGACGCGCCGATGCTCGCGGGCGAGGGGTCGGCCCGTGCACAGCCACCGTTGGAGATGCTGGCCGCGGCCGGGGCGCGGATCGAGGGACTGAGGCTCGGTGACGGCGGCCTGGTCCTCAAGTGGAGAACCACGGCATGGCGGTGCAGGTCCGCATTGCGGACGACCGCCTTCTGATGGACGGCGGCGGGATCCGCCTGCATCACGACTGGGGTCTGGAGCTACCGGTGGAGATCGCCCGGCTGACCGACCTCTGGGCGGTCCGGTCCCTCCGCCGGGGCGGGGTCGGGGGGCGGCGATGACCGGGAACTGCTGAAGGCGTTTGCGGCACACGGGGCGGGCCTCAAGCACCGGCAGATCGTGGAGCTGTTCTGGGGCGCGGGCCGGATCGCGAGGGAATGGGAGCGCGGCTGCTGGATGGACTCGCGGATCAAGCGCCGGCTGAGGAAGGCGCGCGAGATCATGAAGGGCTACCGCGACATCGCCGCCGGGTGCACGTGAGATTTAGCCCAAGTTTAGCGGTTGGGGAGAGGATTCGGCTGCTACACATCACGGCGCTGCGCGGCGACGGGGTCAATCCGTCGCTGTTGGGCATGACCAAGGTGGCGAGCGAGGACTGCCTAATCTCACGATGGTAGCCACCCATTCTCACTCAAGGTAGCCACCGATTCTCACAAGGTAGCCACCCCCTCTCACCGAGGTAGCCACCCCCTCTGGGCGGCGGATTTTGGTGCGACTCAGGGGGCCGTCCTACCC
>JAPOPO010000091.1 GCA_026712885.1 Rhodospirillales bacterium
GCCTGCTTCTTCGCCGGGATCGCGGGCAGCTTCTACGCGCATTACCTGATCCTGGCCCATCCCGATGGGTTCTCGCTCTGGGACTCGATCTACGCAGTCGCCTATGTGGTGATCGGCGGCACAAGCACCGCGCTCGGCCCGATTTTGGGAACCGTCCTGCTGATCGGCGGCTTCGAGCTGCTGCGCGAGGCGGCCGCATACCAGACCGTGGGCTATGCGCTCATCCTGCTCTTGGTCACGCGCTTCCTCCCCGGCGGGCTGATTAGCCTGGGGCCGATGTCGACGGACTTCCTGGCTCGCAGCCGGCGCGGGGCGCGGGATCAGGTGAGCGACGCGGGCCTGCTGTCCGGGCTCCGTTCCTACTTGCGTCGCTGACGAGCCGCGCACCGCCACTCGTCGCGTCGAACCCGCTGGGCACAAATTCGAACTGTGATCCGCAGCTGTTCGGGGACCTGATCTGACGGACCAGCCCAAAACTCCGGACTAGGAAATCGACCCGATTCCGTAGGTTCCCGTGAGCAGGGCGCCGTCATCGAAGCGCCCGTGGTGGTAAGCGGCAATGTCGACGTCTGACGCCTCTCCAAGCACAGTTTGGGCCAGTATCTTCCCGACCGCTGGAGCCAGCTTGAAGCCGTGTCCGGAGAAGCCATAGGCGAGCACGAGCTGCTCCCAATCCTTGGGCGCTCCGAGAACCGGATTCCAGTCCGGTGTGATGTCGTAAGCACCCACCCAACTGTCAACCAGCCCGGCATCGGCGAAGCTCGACATGCGTCGCGCTATCTGGCTGCCTTGGAGCAGGACAAAGTCGTCGTCCAACGCCTCGCTCATGGTGTCTGGATCAACGATCGGGTCGCCGTAATCGCCGGTACCGACAAGCACCACGCCGCCCGTCGCCGGGCGAAAGTACATTTTGTTCTCGGTCGAAAGATCCTTGACCACCGGCAGCAGGCGACCGTAAGCGTCGCCTGTGCCCAATGTGAGAACCGTGTGGCGCGAGACCTCAAGGTGAGTCTCGATTCCGAGGGAGTCGGTGAGCATGCGCGTCCATGGGCCAATCGCGCAAACAACACATCCCGCGTCTATTGCGCCCCGCTTCGTCTCGATGCCAGTTACCCGCATCCCGTTTGTGCGAAGCCGTTCAACCTGCAAGTCGGTCATCACGGTCACGCCGCGTCGCCGCGCGGCCCGCTCGAAACCGCTTGTCGTGAGATAAGGATCGGCGTAGCCCGAGTGCGGCTCATAGCCGACCGCACCGATGCCTGTTAGATCTAGCAGCGGGTGCAGTTCGAGAGCTTCCCCGTGTGAAATGGCACGGGTCTCCGCGAACTCCTGTTGCATTCGCATATTCGCGATGAGCTTGCCGCTGGTCGTTCCTTCTTCGGCCAGGATGAGATAACCGGACCGAACGAAGCCGCACTCAGCCTCTGGGTCGTCCAAGTAGGATGAAAAATTGTCGAAAATTTTGAGGCTCTCGACGGTGAGCGCAACATTGCTCGGTACGGAGTAATGGGTGCGCACGATGGCGCAGGAACTCGCCGTGCCACCACTGCAAATTCGACCGCGCTCCACCAATGCGACCGTCAGGTCACTCCGAGCGGCAAGATGGAATGCCGTCGACGCGCCGACTAGACCACCACCGACTACAACGACATCGAAGCTGTCTGACATTTTTCTAAGGGACCACTTCTTACGCCGAACGTCAATCGGCCTGCAAATTCGGGTGACGTACGCGATTAGATCGTGCTCCGCCGAGTGACCAAAAAAGTGTCGCGCTCTATACGGCCGCCGGGGCGTGCTCGGCTGCCGGCCATCGAAGACGGAGCTCAAGACCCTGAACGCCGTGGGTAAAGGACCCGGTGACCTTCACACGACGCGTCGTCTGCTCAGCCGCGCCCGGAAGATGGCGCGCCTCGCGGAAGCGCTTGAGAAGTCCGAGGAGCGGGACGCGGCTGCGTCGGCCATCCGTGGACTGATCGATCGGATCGTGCTGACAGCCGACGCCGACGGCTTGCATGTCACGCTGAAAGGTGGCTTCGGCGCGATCCTTGAATGGACCGGAACCGGTGCCAAGAAAGGAGCGACCGACACCCCCGGCTCGGGGATGTCGGTCTCGGTGGTAGCGGGGGAGGGACTCGAACCCCCGACCCATGGATTATGATTCCACTGCTCTACCGACTGAGCTACCCCGCCCCAGGAGCCGGAAGCGCACCGCTATACGCGGCGCCCTCGTCGCCTGTCAAGCGCACTGCCGGGAGGCCTAACGAAACGGGGGCGAATAGAGGATGCCGCCGTCGCGATAGAGGGCGCTGAGGCCGCGCGGCAGGCCCAGCGGACTGCCTGCGCCCAAGTTCTCTTCGAAGATCTTGGCGTAGTTTCCGCCCGCCGCAATCGCGCGGACAGCCCACTCCGCATCGAGGCCAAGCATCTCGCCCAACGAGCCTTCGGTGCCCAGCATTCGGTTGATCTCCGGGTGATCGCCCGCAGCAGCGGCCAACTCTTCCACGTTCGCCTGGGTCACACCGAGCTCTTCGGCAGCGATCAGCGCGTTCAGCACCCAACGCGCGATGTCCGCCCACTGGTCGTCGCCGTGACGCACCAAGGGGCCGAGCGGCTCCTTCGAGATGATCTCCGGGTAAATCATGTGTGCGTCCGGGTCGTCGAAGGTCGATTTCGTCGCTGCCAGACCCGAGACGTCCGTCGTGTAGACGTCGCAGCGCTCCGCCTCGTAGGCCGCGCGGGCCTCGGCGTTGGTCTCCAGCGGCACAGGCTCGTAGCTGATGCCGTTGACGCGGAAGAAGTCCGCGAGGTTGAGCTCGGTGGTGGTGCCGGTCTGGATGCAAATCGATGCGCCGTCGAGCTCGGTGGCGCTTTCCACGCCAAGATCCTTCCGGCCGAGGAAGCCCTGGCCGTCGTAGTAGTTGATGCCGACAAAGGTAAAGCCTAGGTCGACATCGCGCGAGAAGGTCCAGGTCGTGTTGCGCGACAGTATGTCGACCTCGCCGGAGGCCAGGGCCGGAAAGCGGGTCTTTCCGGTCAGGGTGACGAAGGAGACCTTGTTCGGATCGCCCAACACGGCGGCCGCCAACGCCCGGCAATAGGCCGTCTCGAAGCCGGACCATCGACCCGTGTCGTCGGTATGGGAAAACCCCGGCAGGCCCGGGTTGATGCCGCATCTGAGCCGGTCGTCGGCCCTCACGTCGTCGAGTGTTGCGGCCTGGCCCGGAAGCGCGGCCGCAAATAACAGGGTGCCGGCTACCGCAAGGGTTCCGGCGAACTTCGAAAGGCTCACCCTTCTCCTCCCAGAATTGGCGTCTTGGGAAAATCGGACGCGGTTCGTATACGCGATACATCTACGGAAAGGCCAATGAGAAATGTCGTCGGGTAACTATAACCATTTCCTATAGCGAACAGGTGCGCGTCGCTTCCCGAGCCACGGCCCACCGAAGCAGCCTTGCGTGGCTCGGGACGGATGGAGACAATCGCCTCGCCCGGCGCAAAGACCCGTGCTGCACGCGCCCACACGGCGATGGGACCATCCCATGAGCGATCAATCCGACCTCTCGAAGCCGTTGAAGACCTGGAGTCACCTCGCCGGCAAGCGGCGGCGGCCGAGCGAGTATGAGATCGTCTCGACCAACCTGCTCTGGAGCACCGACGACGAGATGCCGTGGGCGCTCTCGCCCGACATCGACATGAACAAGTGGTATCTCCGATACCGCAACAACTCGCCGCTCAAGCACGACGACTGGGACGCGTTCCGCGACCCCGACGAGATGGTCTATCGCTCCTACAACGTCATGCAGGACGGGCACGAGACCTATGTGGACGGGCTGATCCGCGACCATGCGAAGAATGATCACGACGCCAGCCTGGGCGCGGACTGGGTGGCGGCGCTGGCTCGGCTCTACACGCCCACGCGCTATCCGCTCCACTGCCTGCAGATGGGCTCCGCCTATCTCGTGCAGATGGTGCCGGCGAGTACGATCGAGAACTGCGCGATGTTCCAGGCGGCAGACCAGTTGCGCTGGGTTTCGCGCGTCGCCTACCGCACGAAGGAACTCGCCAACACGTACACCGACGCGGGCTTCGTCACCGGTGAGCGCAAGGCGTGGGAGGAAGATCCCTGCTGGCAGGGTTTTCGAGAACTCATGGAGCGGGTCCTCGTCGCCTATGACTGGGCGGAGCACTTCGTGGCGCTCAACGTCGTTGCCAAACCGGCGTTCGACGAGGCGTGTATCCGCCAGCTCGGCCACCCGGCCCGGCAAAGCGGTGACACGCTGCTCGCCCAGATGCTTGACGCGCAGTGGGAAGACAGCGACCGCGCCAGGCGCTGGACCGGCGCGCTCGTCGCATTCGCACGCCAGACCGAGGGCAACGCGGAAGTGATGGCGGACCGGGTCGCGAAGTGGGTGCCCTTGGGCGATGCCGCCATCGACGCCTACTGCGCAGCGCTGCCGGGGGGCGCCGACGCTGCGGCGGAGGCGAAGGGCGCAGCAAGCGCCTTCCGCGCCTCGCTAGAATTCGCGGCCTGAGGCGTAACAGGCTCGCGGCGCATTTTTGGGAGGAATGACATGCGCAAGGTGATGATCGGCGGGACCGGGATGACCCGGTTCGGCAAGTTCCTGGACACGAACCTGCGTGCGCTCGCGGCCGAGGCGGCGACGGCAGCGCTCGCCGACGCCGACACCACGGCCGACGAGGTCGGCATGGTCTTCTTCGGCAACGCGGCAGGCGGGCTCTTGAGCGCGCAGGAATGCGTGCGCGGGCAGGTGGCGCTGCGCCATTCCGGCCTGCTGGGCAAGCCGATCGTCAATGTCGAGAACGCCTGCGCCTCGTCCTCCACCGCGTTTCATCTGGCGGTACTCGCCGTGGGCTCCGGCCAGTGCGAGGTGGCGCTTGCGGTGGGCGCCGAGAAGATGAGCAACGAGGACCGTGCCGTGCCGATCAAGGCGCTGGAGGCGGCGGCGGACCGTGACGAGTTCGAGGAGCTGAAGAAACGGATCGCTCCCGGCGGTGCGGGCACGGGCTCGGTCTTCATGGACCTCTATTCCAGCCTCGCGCGGGACTATGCGGAGCAAACCGGCGCGACCGCTGCCGACTATGCCCGCGTCTCGGTCAAGCAGCGCCGGGCCGGCGCGCTCAACGAGAAGGCGCAGTTCCGGGAAGAGGTCACGCTGGAAGACGTGCTGGAGAGCCGCATGATCGCGGAGCCGCTGACGCTGATGATGTGCTCCTCGATCGGAGATGGCGCTGCCGCCCTGGTGCTGATGAGCGAGGACTACGCCGAGCGCAAGGCGACCCATCCGGTCGCGGTACTGGCCAGCGTGCTGCGCTCCGGCCAGGGCGACGATCCCGAAGCGCTGCCGGTGGCCGAGGCCGCGGCGAAGGCAGCCTACGAGAGCGCGGGGCTCGGGCCAGAGGACATCAGCGTCGCCGAGATCCACGACGCCGCCGCGCCGGCAGAATTGATGCTCTCCGAGCAGCTCGGTTTTTGCCGGCCGGGCGATGCCGTCGGGCTGTTGCGCGACGGCGTCACCGCGCTGGACGGGCGGATGCCGATCAACCCGAGCGGCGGGCTCATCAGCAAGGGGCACCCCATCGGCGCCACCGGCGCGGCGCAGCTCGTCGAGCTGGCCGACCAGATGCGGGGTCGCTCCGGCACGCGCCAGCGCGAGGGTGCCCGCTTCGGCCTTGCCGAGAATGCCGGCGGTTGGATCGGCGCGGATGCGGCCGCCGCCTGCGTCACCATCCTGGGGTCCACCCGGCACTGACGCACCCGCAGCGTCCGGTCGAGTGGACGATTGCGGGAGGGCAGAACTTGAGGGGGCCGGGCCGTCAGGCCCGGAGCGCGCGACCGCGCGCCGCGCCGTATGGCGCGTAGTGTCGCGCGTCAACGCGCGCGGAGCGCACGATCGAGCGGAGCGAGCGCCCGGCGACTGAGGGAAATGAAGAAAGGGAGAGGGGCATGAGCGAGAGCGCCGTGCTGGTCGAGACCGCGGGCCGGGCAGGGATCATCACCATCAACCGGCCGGAGCGGCTGAACGCGCTCGATGTGCCGACCTGCGGCGCACTCGACGACGCCGTGAGCCAGGTCGAGGCGGATGAGGCGGTGCGGGTCGTGGTGCTCACCGGGGCGGGCCGCGCGTTCGTGGCCGGCGGCGACATCGCCGATCTCGACTCGCGCCGGGGCCTCGCCCACTACGAGGAGTTTGCGGAACCGATCCACCGGCTCTTCCGCCGGATCGAGACCCTGGACAAGCCCACCATCGCCGCCGTCAACGGCTTCGCGCTCGGCGGCGGGGCGGAACTGATGCTGTCCACCGACATCAGGGTGCTCTCCTCGGCGGCAAAGATCGGCGTGCCCGAGATCAATCTCGGGCTCTTCCCCGGCGCCGGCGGCTCGCAGCGCCTGATCCGCCAAATTCCCCTGTGTCGTGCCAAGGAGATGATGTTCTCCGGGGCGCCCATCGGCGCGGAGGAGGCGGTAGCGCTTGGCCTCGCCAACCGTATCGTCGAGCCGGAGGCGCTAATGCAGGAGACGCTGGCGCTTGCCGAGAGGATCGCGGACAAGTCGCCGCTCGTGCTTCGCCTGCTCAAGCGTACCATCGATGCCGGCGCCGACATGCCGCTGCCGGCGGCGCTTGCCCACGAGCAGGCCATGATCTCGCTGGTGCTCGACAGCGAGGATGCCCACGAGGGTTGCCAGGCGTTTCTGGAGAAGCGCAAGGCCAGCTTCAAGGGCGCCTGAGCGGTGGACGTCCAGCTCACCGAGGAACAGGCGCTGATGCTCGAAACGGCGCGGCGCATCGGTGCCGAGTACGGTCTCGACTATTGGCGGGCGCTGGACGAAGCGGGCGCCTACCCGAGCGCCATGTGGCAGGCGATCTGCGACGCGGGCTTCGGCGGCATCGCGCTGCCGGAGGAGCACGGCGGCGCCGGGCTGGGCATGCGCGACCAGGCGCTGGTGATCGAGGCGCTCTGCGAGGCCGGTGCGGGCAGCACCCTAGCCCAGATCTTCATGGTGAACCCGATCTTCGGCGGCGTCGCCATCGCGCGCTACGGCACGGAGGCGATGCGCCGCGACCTGCTGCCACCGCTCGTCGCCGGCGACATCGAGTGCTGCATGGCGCTCACCGAGCCGGACGCCGGCACCAACAGCCTGGAGCTTCGCACCTTCGCCGAGGCCCACGGCAACGGCTGGCGCCTCAACGGGCGCAAGATCTGGATCTCGGCGGTGCCGACGGCGGACAAGATGCTGGTGGTGGCCCGTACCA
>JAPOPO010000611.1 GCA_026712885.1 Rhodospirillales bacterium
GATCTGGAGCTGCACCAGGGCTGCGGTGTGGTGCGCCACCATGGTGCGCCAGTATTCGAGCACGCCGCGCGCCAGCATCGCCGCTGCCACGGCGACGATGGGCAGGATCAGGTCGCCAAGACCCTCGCCCTGAAAGACCCGCCCCAGCAGCCAGCCGAGCAGCGCAAGCCGCGCGATTCCCGTTGCAGCAGACAGCAGGCCGAGCACGACCGCGCCCGCGATGCGCAGCCGCAAGCCCTCGGTGAACTGCCACAACCTGCGGTCGAAATACATGCGCGCCGTCCGTCGAACCCGCCCCCATCGACCACAAAGGCGCGGCCATGTCCAATGCGCAAGTCATGCCGTGCCGTTCACCCAAGGATCACGTGGAAGTGGGATGCACGTGATCCGGGCGTTGGCATAAGATGCAGCCGCTCCTGCACCATGGAGGGGAGACCATGGCCGCGCAGCTCGTCGACCGGATGGTGTCCATCGGAGACGGCATCGACCTTCACTATGTGGAGGCCGGCGAGGGCAGGCCGCTCATCATCATCCCCTCGTGGTCGCTCACCGGCGCGGCCTACCGGCATCAGCTCCAGGCGCTGTCGCCCACGCGCCGCGTGATGGCCTTCGACATGCGCGGCCACGGCGATTCGACCACGCCGGCGGGCGGCTATCGCGTGAGCCGCCTCGCGGCCGACCTGCGTGCCGTGATCGAGCGGCTGGAGCTCGACGAGGTGGACCTGATGGGCCACTCCATCGGCTCGTCGATCATCTGGAGCTATATCGACCTGTTCGGCGAGGACCGGCTCGGGCGCCTCGTCTTCGTGGACCAGGCGCCGTCGGTAACCGCGAAAGCCGACTGGTCGGCAGAGGAGCGCGTCACCTACGGCTGCCTGCTGCCGGACCTCAATGCGCTCGCCGAGTTCTACCTTCAAGTGCTGGCGGCGGAGACGCCTGAGGCCACGGTGCCGGTGATCGCGCGCCTCTTCTCGCCCTCGCTGCCGGCGGCGGAACTGCTCTGGTTCGCGCGCGAGATCTGCAAGCTGCCGCGCAGGCACGCGGCAGACCTGCTCCACGACCACTGCGGGCTCGACTGGCGCGACGTGATCAAGCGCGTGCGGCGGCCGACGCTGGTGGTGGGCGCGGAGGCCAGCATCTTCTCGGCGGAGTCGCAGGAGTGGATCGCGGCGCAGATCCCCGGCGCCGAGGTCGAGATCTTCAAGGCGGACGAAGGCGGCTCCCACTTCATGTGCTACGAGAATCCGACCAAGTTCAACGCGCTGGTGGAGGCCTTCCTTTCCTGATCGCGGGCGGAAAGGGCCTGGGGGCTCTGGTATCACATATTATGTCACGATATTATATGTGAAGAATTGTGAGGTTGAATCATGCAGTTCCAGGATTTCGTCGCGGATCAGGTATTCTCGCCAGCCTTGATTGCGGACGAACTGCGTACCACGAAGGCCGAGATCGCCGGCACCTTGGGCCTCGGCAAGGACGCGTTCACGCGCACGTCGCGCGTCCGGGCGCGGAAGACCCAGGTTCGTCTGCGCCAGATGCTGGAGATTCTCAACCGCGTCGAGGCCGCGACCGGATCCCCGATTGCCGCCTATGCCTGGTTCCGCGCTGAGCCGCTATCGGGCTTCGGAGGCGCCACGCCGGACCAGTTGGTGCGCGAGGGCAGGGCCGAGCACGTGCACGCGTATCTCGACCGGATCATGGCGGGCGGCTACGCCTGAGCCCACACCGCACCAAACCGATGCGGTTCCGGGAGCTGGTTTACCGGGCGCACAACCCGCAGTGGTCCTGGACGCCGTTGTCCGGCGAGAGCGCGCGCCGCCACGGCGGCCGCTTCAATCGGCGCGGCGTGCCGGCGCTCTACACGTCGCTCGACCCGCTTGCTGCGATTCGCGAGGCGCAACCCCTGGGCCGCCCGATGCAGCCGCTAACCCTTTGCGCGTATGAATTGGATGCCGAGCCCGTCTTCGATGCGCTGGACGAAGAGCGCCGTCGCGACCGGGGCGTCAGCGATGCCGATCTGGTCTGTGCTGCCTGGGAAGCGGACATGTTGGCCGGCCGGATTCCTGCGTCGCAGGCTCTCGCGGATCGTCTGATCGCCGCAGGCTTTATCGGAATGCGGGTCCGAAGCTTCGCCGTCGGCGCGGGCGCCGGCGATATCAATCTCGTGATGTGGCGATGGGGCGCCAACCCGCCCGCCCGCGTGGCCCTTATCGATGATGAGGACCGGCTTTCCGGCAGGGATGAGCGTTGATCAGGCGTCGGCCCCAACGTTCCTTGGGGCGCCTGGGGTCAAAGACGGACGTTCACGCCCACAAGTTGGTGCCAACCGTGACTTGCCGGGGCGAGCCGGTATATTGCGGCACGAGCCGCCGCCCTTGAACGGCGTGGGGGCGGGCGACGGCGTCCTGGCCATCCGCCGGGGCGGACAGCACGATCAAGGGAGACATCGATGCAACTGAGCAGAGACGAGCTGCTGAGCGCATACCGCACGATGGCGGCGGCACGGCACTTCGAGGAAAGCGTTTTCGAGAACTTCTCGGACGGCAAGATTCCGGGCTTTGTGCACTTGTCCGCCGGTCAGGAAGCGACGGCGGCCGGCGTCTACATGGCGCTGGACGAGCGGGACTGGATTGCCACGACCCATCGCGCGCATGGCCAGTGCATCGCCCGCGGCCTGGATCTGCAGGAGACCATGGACGAGATCTACGGCGCGACCACCGGCGTCTGCGGCGGCAAGGGCGGCTCGATGCACATTGCGGACCTCGACAGGGGGATGCTGGGTGCGAACGGGATCATCGGCGCGACCGGCCCCTTGGCGGTGGGCGCCGGCCTTTCGGCAAGAGCGAAAGGCGAGAACGGCGTCGCCGTGGCCTTCTATGGCGACGGCGGTTCCAACCAGGGGTTGATCTTCGAAGCCTACAACATGGCGAATATCTGGAAGCTGCCCGTGATCTTCATCTGCGAAGACAACGGCTATGCCGAGGCGACGCCGTCCTCCTATTCGGTCGCAGGTTCGCAGGTGGCCCGCGCGAACGGCTTCGGCATGCCGGGCGTCGAAATCGACGGGTTCGACTTCTTTGCGGTCCACGACGCGATGAGAGAGGCCGTCGAGCGCGCCCGGAATGGCGAGGGCCCCAGCCTGATCCACATCAAGACC
>JAPOPO010000256.1 GCA_026712885.1 Rhodospirillales bacterium
ATCGGGCCGGACCGCGAAGGCGTCTGTGAGCGTGCTCTCGTCCTTCACCAGCAGGCAGCCCGCCTCATAGGGCTGGAAGAACCACTTGTGCGCATCCAGTCCGATCGAATCGGCGCGTTCGATCCCGCGCAGAAGACGCTTTCCCTGCTCGGTCAAAACTGCAAAGCCACCGTAGGCAGCGTCGACATGCAGCCAGAGCCCTTCCGCCGCGCAGAAGTCCGCTAACTCCCCGAGCGGGTCGATGGCGCCTGTGCCCACCGTGCCCGCGTTGGCGGCGACGGCAATCGGGTTAAGGCCGGCATCACGGTCCGCGGCCACGGCGCGGGCGAGCGCGTCCATGTCCATGCGGAAGTGCTCATCGGTCGGAATCAAGCGGATGCAGTCGCGCCGAATGCCGACGATAAACGCCGCGCGGGAAAGCGCGCTGTGGCTCTGGTCGCTCATGTAGACGGCGGCGCGTTCGGGGTGGCCCGCCGCGTTGCGCGCCGCAACGAAGGCATCGACGCTGGCTGCCGAGCCGCCGCTGGTGAAGAGCCCGCCCGCTCCCTCCGGATAGCCGAGCCAGCGCCTGAACCAGTCGATGACGACGAGCTCCAACTGGCTAGGGCCGCTTGCGACCAGCCAGGTGCACTGGTTGACGTGATAGCCGGCGGCCACGAAGTCGGCCACGACGCCGGGCCAGGTGGGCGATGACGGGATGAAGCCGAAGGAGCGGGGGTGATCGAGACGCAACGTGAACGGCAGAACGTCGCGCGCAACTCGCTCCATCACATTAGCAGCCGGCCGGCCGTCCTCGGGCGGATCCTCCAGCAGCTGTTCTTCGAGCACCTGCCGGAACTCGCCCTCCCAGGCGTTTTCTCCGGGCAAACTCTCGATCCGCCCTACCAAGAGCTCGAGCGCTCTCTGCCCGAGGTCGAGCATCTGTTCACGTGACATTCGGAGATCGCCGGTCGCCTGGGCGCCCAAGTCTGCCTCAGGCTTGCAATCATCAGGCAACGAAGCGTTTCCCGTACGACTTTCCGGCCGCGTTCCCATATCCGCCCCCCTGTCCTAACTCTCCGATCCCAACACACGTGCTGCGGGAGGGAAACCCCGATCAGGGACGAGTGCCCGTCACGCCGCCGCGGCCAGGCGCCCGAGACGCGCGTCGGCCCGCCATACGCCGGCGACGAGCGCGAGACCGAGGGAAGACCAGACCAGCATCGTCCACCACGCGGCGTCCCAACCGCCCAGGGCACCGGTCACCGCGGCGAGCAGCGGCGGGCCGAGCACGGCGCCGAGCGCGGCCCCCTGCGCCACGAAGCCGCCAGCCATCGCCACCTGTGCCTGGCTCGGCGCGTGCGCGATGCCGCCTTCGAAGCACGCGGCGGGCAGCGGGCCGCTGGCCAGGGCAAAGCATATGGCGAGCGGAATCTTGGCGGCAACGGGCGTGAAGGGTGCGAAGAGCGTCGCCGCGCAGACGCCCATGCCCGTGAAGGTAAGCCCCAAGAGCAGCCAGCGCGCGACGCCCCGGAGCATGAGCCAGGCGCTGGCCACGGAGCCCACGGTGGTGGCAAGGACGAAGAGCGCGGTGAAGAGCGCGGCAGCGGCGAGCGAGCGGCCCTGGGTCTCGATCAGGAAGGTGGGTAGCCACGCCATCAGCGCCTGCCACTGCACGGCGAAAATCGCGAAGCAGAGGCCGAAGAGCCAGGGTCCCGGCCGCGCCAGCGTCACGCGCACGCCTGCACGATCGAAGGTGCTGCCCGCCGCCGGCATGCTCAAGCGCCCCGGCGCCGCACCCCATGCGAAGGCAAGCAGGAAGAGCAGAATCAGCCCGGCATTGATGAACCAGAGGGCGCGCCAGCCGAGAGGCTCCAGCAGCACCGTCGCGATCACCAGCGAGAGCGCGATGCCGATCGGCATGTAGGTGCCCCAGATGCCGAGGACGAAGCGGCGCACGGAGCCATCGGCCGCGGCGA
>JAPOPO010000589.1 GCA_026712885.1 Rhodospirillales bacterium
GGGTAGGACGGCCCCCTGAGTCGCACCAAAATCCGCCGCCCAGAGGGGGTGGCTACCTCGGTGAGAGGGGGTGGCTACCTTGTGAGAATCGGTGGCTACCTTGAGTGAGAATGGGTGGCTACCATCGTGAGATTAGGCACGCAACGGGGCTGGACGGTGGAGACTTCCATTGGCAGCGAGGGAGCGGACGATGGGACGCGGGCAGGCTACCGCCGTTACGGTCCCCCTGCGTGCCCTGCGGCGGGACCGTCTCTCACCCGATACACGCCGCGCAGAGCGCCGCGTGTCACAATGCCTATGCGTGTGTGTTATACTAATAGTGATATAGGTCCCAAATATGTACCCTATAGTTATCAATTGGCTACTCTATAGTTATCAATTAGCTAAAGGTCACTCAATCATTATTCTTTGATTTATTTTGTTGATGAATCAAAAATACATCTCTCCTGCTTTGGCTATCCTATGGCTATCAATTGGCTACATATCACTCAATCATTAGTCCCAGATTTATTTTTTGATGAATCAAAAATCCAACTCTCCTGCTCCGGCCCGCGCAGGCGTCAAGCGGCGCGTCAGCAGGTATCTCGCGCACGGGATATTCGCCGCCGCGCGCATGACCCTGCGGGCTTGGGCGGCCGTGTTCCGCGCCCGCGACCTTTCAGTCGCGAGCGACTCAATTCGCTTCAGTTGGCGCAGGCGCTGCGATAGGCTTCAGGCAATACCATGGACGGTATGCACCATGACGCTATTGGGGGACACCATGCGCAAACTCCTTTCCACAACCGTCGCGGCCGCGGCGCTGGCGTTCGCGGCACCGGCGCTCGCAGGCAGCGTCACCATCGACCTCACGCATCCGATCCCGACCTTCCACCCGACGGATGGCGATCCGATGACGCCGGACCTCAGCAAGCCCTGGCTCGACAGCACGCCGATCCCGAGCTTCGGCCAGCAGGCGGTCTTCTCGATCTCGCAATTTCCCACCAACCAGGGGCACTTCGATCTCGGCCGGATCGTGCTCGCCGAGCATCACGGCACGCACCTGGACACGCCGGGCCACTACATCAACAACGAGGGCTCCATGGAGGCCGCCGGCATGGCGCCGGGCGATCGCAAGCTCGCCCATCAGCTCACCTCCGACGACCTGATCGGGCCGGCGGTGGTGATCGACATCAGCGGCCGGGTGCAGGCGGAGCTCGACGGGAACGGCGGCGTGCCGAGCAACGATGCCGCCGTGACGGACTTCTCCAACGGCTCGGGCAACGTGGTGGGCGCGGACGATATCGACGCCGTGGCGGACCGGGTCGCGGACGGGGTGTTTCTCGTCCTCAACCTCGGCTGGTCCGACTTCTACTTCCAGGGCGCCGACTTCGTGAACGACCCCTACATCAACGGCTGGAACCATCCGGGCATGAACCGGGCCGCCGTGGATCGTCTGATCGAGATCATGGAGGAGAAGGGCGTCAGGATCGCCGGCATCATCGCCGACAATATCGGCATCGAGAGCGGCCAGAGCGCCATCGGCGACGACGACAAGTGGTCCAACTCCTGGCACGCGCACGTGCGCCTGCTGCAGCGCGGCATCCTGTTCGTGGAGAACGCGACCAACCTGGGCCAGGTGGCGATGGCGGGCGACTGCACCATCGTGGTCGGCGCGCCGAAGCACGTGCGCGGCACCGGCGGGCCGTCGCGGGTGATGGCGATCTGCAGCGGCTGAGGGGCGAGGCGGGTCAGGGCTCGCCGGTGGCAGGGAGGAGAGTCAGCGCATAGGCCGCCGCCTCGCGCACGGCGCCCGAGCGGTCGTCCGCCGCCAGCGTTTCGAGCGCGGCGCGGGCGGCGGGCTCGCGCAGGTAGCCGAGCGCCAGCGCGGCCTCCTTGCGAACCAGGGCGTGGGCATCGTCCAGCGCGGAGAGCAGCGCCGGGGCGCTCGCGTGGTCGTGCAGCAGGCCGAGCACCCGCGCCGCCATCATGCGGACGTCGGCCGACGGGTCCCCACCGAGCAACGGCCTGATCCGATCCTCCGCCCCGGGCGCGTCCAGCACGCCGAGCGAGCGGACCGCGACCGCCCGCAGCCGCGCATCCCGCTCGCCGATCCCGCCGGGCCCGAGCAGCAGGTCCCGCGCGGCCTCGCGCGCCGACCCGCTCGCATAGCCGAGGCCATAGAGCGCGATGCGCCGGCGCTGGTAGATGGCGGCGGCGATCTCCACGCCGGCGGTCGAATCGCGCGCCATCGCGAGCGGCTCCGCAGCCTCCAGCAAAGCCGCCGTGGCCTTCGACGCATCGAGGGCGACGGCCGCCCGCAACGCGCGGACCTGCAGGCTGAGCGTCGCAACGGTCCTCAGACGGTCCGCCGCGAGCGCATCGGCCGAGCGGCCGGCCAGCGCCGCCGCCTCGCGCTGAGCCAGCGCCGCCAGGGCCGGGGCGGCACTCGTCACGCCGAGGGACTGCAGCCCGTCCACCGCGACGTAGCGCACGGCCGGGACCGGATCCTCCAGCAGGGCGAGCAGCGTCCCCGCGGCTTCGCCATCGCGGCTCGCCCCGAGCGCAACCGCGATCGCCGCCCGCAAGCGCGGGTCACCCGTGCGGTCGAGGGCAGCCGAAAGCGCCTCGGTCGCCGCCGGAGCACGCAACTCGGCGAGAGCGCGGAGCGCGACGAACCGCTCGGCGTCGCCGGCCGCGGTTTCGAACGCATTCAGCACGGGCGCTACCGCAGCATCCGATCCGGTGCGGCCGAGCGCGAGAAGCGCCCGCCCGCGCAGCACTGGGTCCGCGTCGGCGCGGAGCAGGCCCATGAGCGCCACGACGGCGCGCTCGTCGTCGAAGCGTCCCAGCGCTTCGACGGCATGGTCGCGGACCAGGGCGTCTGTCGTCCGGCCCAGCGTGTCGAGCACGATCTCCAGGGCGCGCGCGGAGCCGAGACTGCCGAGCGCCTCGACACAGTGCGCCCGGATCGGCGCGGAACTCTCCTCCGTCAGGCAGATCGCAAGCCTCGGCAAGGCCTCCGTCGCCCCGAGCTGGCCGAGCGCGACATAGAGCGCTTGCCTGACCCCGCCGTCGGGCTCCGGTACGGCCAGGCGATCGAGCAGTGGCAGGATCGCCTCA
Source organism: Rhodospirillales bacterium (assembly GCA_026712885.1). Classification (GTDB taxonomy): domain Bacteria; phylum Pseudomonadota; class Alphaproteobacteria; order UBA828; family UBA828; genus WTGU01. The sequence goes on from JAPOPO010000589.1 coordinate 3,100, forward strand.
GGTTGTCCCCGGAAGCCGAGGGAATGGGCGGCCTGTTCGCGGATCGCCGGGCTCTCGAAGGAAAGCGCCTCGATCAGGGTCTCGAACGGGACAGCGCCATGCTCCCAGCCGTTGGCGAGCGCCGGGCGCGGCGCCCAGGCCAGCAGGATCAGGGCGAGCGCGACGACGGCGCCCCCTGCGGGATACCGTTTGCCTACCATGCAGCCAGCATGTCAAAGCCCGCTCGGCCGCGCCACCGCGCGCCGGCTGCGTCGGGCGACCGCGAGCTCTACCGATGCCGAAGGTCTGGCAGACCGGCCAGCGCCAGCACCCGCTGCACCAGCTCGAACTGCCGGGAGATATGGTGCTTGTTGAAGATGTTCTTCATATGCCAGCGGATCGTGTTTTCCGTGCGACCCAGCGCCAGCGCGATGTCGCGCACGGTGTTGCCCTCGGCCAGCATCACCGTCACGCGGCTCTCCATCGGCGTGAGGTCGAGGGTCGCCGCCGCCAGCTCGGGATCGATCCGCGTCTGGCCCCCCGGGTCCACGATCAGCGCGAGCGCGGCGACGCGTCGTGCACGGATGTCTGATCCCCCGTCGTCTACCGGGCTCAGGTGCAGCACGAGCCGAGGCAGATCGAGCGCGCGGCTCACCAGCATCGAGCCGCTGACGCCTTGGCCGCCGAAGAGCGGCAGCGCCTTGGCCAGCAGCCCCTGAAGCGCGGCGTTGTCCGCCGGCGCGCGGGCGTGGAGGCACCCGTTCTGGTCGCTCAGTCCGTCCCCCCGCCGCAGCAGAAAGCGGGCACGGTCGTTCGCCTCGACGATGCGGCCGCGCCGGTCCAGCTGGATGACGCCGGACCTATTGTTGTCGAGGAGCGCGGTCAGCGACGCGCCGAGCGTGCCTGCTTCGAACAGCGCGTGCCGGACCCGCACGTACTGGCGGATGTGCGGCAGAAGGCGCTCGATCAGGCCGGTCTGGGCGGGCGACCAACCGTCCTCGCCGGCCGGGTCGGCGATCGTCCAGATGATGCGCGAGCCGTTCGGCCCGTCCAGGCGCACGGTGAGGCCGTCCTGGGTGTCTGACTGGGGCAGCGCCTCGTTGAAGGTCGCGGAGCTCTTCGCCTCCTGCTCCGTGTAGAGAGAGCGGACCTGAACCAGCCGACTGTCCGGCAGGTACCTGAGGCGCGGGATGCGCTCGTCGCGGGGGTAATAGTCGGCGAAATACCGGCGCTCCCACTCCTCGTGGCGCTGACCGCGATAACAAAGCCTCGCCATGTAAATCTCGGCGTCCTCCTGGGAGCGCCCCTCTCCGAACACCAGCATGTTGCCCTTCGCCCCGCAGGCGTCGTCGATCAGGGCGGAGGCCGCCTCCCACCGGGCGTCGTCGAGGGCGGCGTCGTGCAACGCTGCGACGATGCGGTCGAACGGGTCTTGCTGGCTCATGGCGCTGCTCTCGGTCGATGGTGGCGTCTCGTCTCCCCTCGCCCGGAGCGTCGTGCCGCCGCCCGTCGTCCGCGCGCGCCAGGCAGGTCTCCGAGGCACAGGATTCCATATGGGGAGGCGCGGGCCGCTCCCCCGATGCCTGCCCGGAGAATCGTTAGGCCGGCCGCGCATTCCACCAACTTGGGTGGGCTATGCGCGCCGCGCGAGCCCATAGACTTCGCCCGTTGACGTGAGACGGACCGGGCGCCGCACGCCAGAAGGGGCCCGGAACGGCGGTAGCCTGTCCGCAGCCTCCCGGTCCAACGGCAAGCACGATCCGGAAGCCGGCCTCCAGCGCGCAAATTCGTGGCGCCCGCCACGTCGAGCATGGCCTTATGAACGCGCCTCAACTACATTCGTTTCGGCTCCCAAAGTCGGGGGCCGGCCACAACCAACAAGGGTTCACAATGCCTCTCCCGTTGCTGTGCCGCACCGTCGCGGCCGCCGCCTGTCTCCTTCTTGCGCTGCCTGCCTGGGCCGCGGCCGACGAGACTGCGCCGCCCTTCCCTCCCGACAAGCCCGGCTTGATCGTCGTCGCCGAGGCGTCCGACGCGGCCGATACGGCCGATACGGCCGAGGCCCCCGGCGCGGCCACAACGCCGGTCGCCCCCGCCGCTGGGATGGAGGAGGCGCGCGCGCTGGTCGACGCCGGCCGCTTCGCCGAGGCGCTCGACATCCTGGGGCCGCTGGTCTCGGGCAACGTGGTCGAGGCCAACGCGCTCTTCCTCTACGGCCTCGCGGCCATGGGCGCGGCGCAGCATCCGCAAGTCTCCGACGAGAACCGCGAGGCCCTGTTCAACGAGGCGATCGGCGCCTTCCACGCCATGCTGGTCGAGGAGCCCGGCCTGATGCGGGTGCGGCTCGAGCTCGCGCGCGCCTTCTATCTCAAGGGCGAGGATGCGCTCGCCCGGCGCCACTTCATCCGCGTCCTCGCCGGCAACCCGCCGGAGCCGGTGGTCGCCAACGTCCGCCGCTTCCTGAGCGAGATCGAGGGCCGCGGGCGCTGGAGCTACAGGATCGGCGGCGCGCTCGCGCCGGACAGCAACATCGGCGGCACCTCGGACGAGCGCACCATCTACATCTTCAACCTGCCCTTCGAGCGGGACGTGGAGGAGCTCACCACCTCCGGCATCGGCGTCTCGATCTGGGGCGGCGCCGAGTATCAGAAGCCGCTGAGCGAGACGATCCGCATCCGCGCCGGCGCCGAGTTCGCCCGGCGGGAGTACGAGCGCTCCCAGTTCGACCAGCTCTTCGTCGGGACCCATCTCGGCCCACACTGGCAGATCGACGGCGACACGGGGCTCAGCGTGCTGGCGAGCGCCCGCCAGCGCTGGCTCGGCACCGCGCCCGACAATCGCGAGCTCGGCGCCCGCGTCGAGCTCAACCGCCGCCTCAGCCGCTCCCTCACGCTCGCCGCCTCCGCCTCCTGGCACGGGCGGCGCTACCGGACGCGCGACTACCTGGACGGGCCGCTGTTCGACGCCACGCTGCGCGCCTCCTGGATCGTGATGCCGACCGTGCGCCTGCAGTTCTCCGGCGGCACCGGGCGGGAACGCCCGACCGCGCTCCGCTGGCGCCCCCGCACCGAGTGGCTCGGCGCCGACCTCTCGCTGATCCTGCCGCTGGGCTTCAACGCAGGCCTCGGCGCCGAGGTGCGCCTTACCGATTACCATGAGAGCGCGGGCCGCTGGTTCCCGAACATCTCCGACGGCTCTGCGCGGGAGGACCGCACCCGCAGCATCCGTGCTTCCGTTCACAACCGGGGCTTCACCCTCTTCGGCTTCAGCCCGGAGCTGGTGGTAATCCACGAGGAGCGCGAGACCAACGCCCAGCTCTACGACTTCAAGCGCACCCGCGGCGAGATCCGCTTCGTGAGGCAGTTTTAGGATTTCCCTCAGGCGCCGCGCCCGAGTCGTTTTCATTTCCCTCAGGCGCCGGGCGCTCACTCCGTTCGCTTGGCTACGCGCTTCGCGCGCGGCGCAGTCGCGCCGGCCGGGCTGCTGCGCAGCCCGGTCCCTGGAAGGGCAAATGCCTCGTCGGTCGCCGGGCGCGCTGCTTGTCATGAAGGGGCGCGCCGCGCCGCAACCAACGAGCTGTTCGTCCTCATAGGGACCGGGCCGCGCAGCGGCCCGGAGCGCGCGACCGCGCGCCGCGCCGAAGGCGCGTAGGCAAGCGAACGGAGTGAGCGCCCGCCGTTGAGGGAAATGAAAACGACTCGCGCCCGGCGTCTGAGGGAACTGATTAAGCCCTCTTGCAGCCCCGAGTGGGACGGAAAGCTAAAATTTTTGCCGGGATTCGCCGGGATGGCTCGGGACAAGCTGGATGAGCGGGTTTCGAGTCGCGCACGCCCGCAGGGCCGTGTCCGCGGGATCAACAGCTCTGCACGCGCATGGCGCCGCCCGTGCCTGAAAGGCCGCGGGCGCGACACACGGTCCGTGCGCCGGGCATCGATTGCCCTGCTCATTGCCGGCCCCGTCCTGCGAGGGACCCTGGTGTCCTGATCGAGAGGTTCCCATGTTTTGGCACCACGTTCCCATCTCGTCATGGCCGGACTTGTTCCGGCCATCCACGTCCCGCCGCCAGGCGCGCGCCCTATGGATGGCCGGGACAAAACCGGGCGCGAAGGGAAAAGCTTAGGGGGGGGGGAGCGCACACAAACAAAAACAAA
>JAPOPO010000396.1 GCA_026712885.1 Rhodospirillales bacterium
CACGGGGCGGACGGCGCCGACGAGGCGGCCCGCCCAGTTGCGCAAGGGCTTGTCCAGCATGTCGGCCAATGCCTCGCGGTCCCGGTCGTCGAGGACGCCGAGGCGATCGAGCATGGCCGCGATCGCGGCGTCCGCCGCGCGGGTCGCGCCGTCGCGCACCTTCAGCGCGAGGCCGAGGCCGCTCTCGTAGAGCGCGGCGTAGAACACCCCTTCGGCGCCGAACTTCACCAGCACGCGCTTGCCCGCCGTCTCGATGATGCGGGTGCAGGCGCGGCCGTCGCCTGCGACCATGAAGGGATGGCCGGCGACCGCGCGGCGCACTCGAGCAATGGCGGCCCGGCGCTCATCGCTCAGGCCGGAGGGGTCCGCGATGTTTGCTGCGGCCCGCGCGAGTCCGGAGAGCGGCAGTCCGATGGTGGGGATGCTGCAGCCGTCGATCGCCCACGGCGCCCGCTCGAGATCGCAGCCGGAAAGGTCGGCAATGGCGGCCGAGACCCGTCGCTGCACCGGATGGTCGCGCGCGATGTACCCCTGAGTCGGCTCGCCCAGCGCCCGCGCCGTCACCAGGAAGGCGCTGTGCTTGCCCGAGCACATGTTGTGGACCGCACGTCCGGCCTCGCCCTCACGCACGCAGGCGTGGGCGGAAGGCGTGTGGTAGGGCAGGTGCGGGCCGCATTCGAGGTCGTCCTCGCCCAGCCCGGCGCGCGCGAGCCAGCCGTACACGACCGCGACGTGGGCAGGCTGTCCGTTGTGCGAGGAGCAGGCGAGTGCGACCTCTTCGTCGCTTACCGCGTAGCGCTCGGCGGCACCGGTTTCCAGCAGCGGCAGGACCTGCACCGACTTGATGGCCGAGCGCGGATAGACCACCGCATCGGTCTCGCCCCAGCCCTGCACGAGGCGGCCGGCCGGATCGACCACCGCAGCATCCACCAGATGCCGGCTTTCCACCGCCGGGCCACGCGTGCACTCGACAACGAGCGGCCCCTGCCCTTCCCTTTCCAACCTTGCCTCGCTCCAAAAAGCTGCGTCCGTCCGGGGCCTGACGGTAGCACACCGGCCCTTCGACTACGCGTCGCTGGCAGCCGTCAGCACCTCGCTCGCCCACCAGAGCCGCCGCGCAGTCTCCGCATCGCGTGAGGCGCGGGACGAGCGGACGGGCTTGCGTTTCACGAAGTACCGCCCGCTCATCTCGGCAATCTCGGGCGCGGTGGCGAGATAAGTCATCGTGTCCGCACCCCGCTCGGGGCTGAGCAGGAGCGGGCCAGAAAATATGAAGCGCATCCAGCCCGGAAGGTTGCGAAAGATGCCCGTCGCGACAACGCCGGGGTGCAGGCAGTTGGCAGTGACTCCGGTGCCCTCCAGCCGGCGCGATAGCTCATGGGTGAAGAGGACGTTCGCGAGCTTGGAGCGGCTGTAGGCGCCGAAGCCGGAATAGCGCCGCTCTCCCTGCAGGTCGTCCAGGTCGATGGTGTAGAGCTTGTGCGCTTCGGAGCTCACGGTCACCACGCGTGACGGTGCACTCGCCTTGAGAGTGTCGAGCAGCAGGTTGGTCAACAGGAACGGCGCCAGGTGGTTCACCGCGAAGGTTGCCTCCAGCCCGTCCTCGGTCTCGAAGCGGGTGCCCCAGCCGGCGACGCCTGCGTTGTTGATGAGCACGTCGAGGCGATCGAAACGCTTCAGGAAGGCCGCCGCCACCTCGCGCACCTGCCGCTGGGACGCAAGATCGGCGATCAGCAGCGCCGCGTTACCGCCGCGCCGCCCGATCTCTTCCACCACGGCCGACCCGCCTGCGTGATTGCGGCAGATCAGCACGACCGTCGCGCCCCGCCCCGCGAGGTCGATGGCCGTCACGCGACCAATCCCAGAGTTCGCG
>JAPOPO010000087.1 GCA_026712885.1 Rhodospirillales bacterium
GCCATGCACCGAGGAGAAGACCAGGGCGCTGGTGGTGCCGTGGCTCACGAGCTTGTCGAGAAAGCTCTCCGCCGCTGCCGCGGCATGGTCCTCGTCGGCGTATCGCGCCTCCTCGGGGAAGGCGAAGCGCTCGAGCCATTCGAGCAGGTCGTGCGCGGGCGCCGCCAGCATGCGGTGTTGCGGGAAGTGAACGTGCGCGTCGATCATTCCCGGCAGGATGACCTCACGGTCGTAGCGCTCGCACGGAGCCTCGGCGTGCTCCGGCGGCAGCTTGGCGAAGGCGCCGTGCCACAGGATGCGGCCCCGCCCGCCCACGACCACCGCGCCGTCGCCGTGGCTCTGCATCGCCCGGTCGCGGCCGACCACGCGGGGATCGTCCCTGAAGCTCACCGTGCGGCCGCGCAGAACCCGTGCTGCGGCATCGGCGCCCGCCGTCATCCCGCGACCCGATCCTCGATGCGGAAGCGCATGATGCGGCAGACATTGTCGATCGCGTTCTTCAGCTCGTCCTCCAGCCCGTTGGAGAGACGCTCTTCGAAGGCGGCGAGGATCATCCCCTTGGTCGCGCCCTTGACCGCGAAGATGAAGGGGATATCGAAGCGCTCCTTGTAGGCGGCGTTGAGCGCGGTGAAGCGCTCGAACTCCTCGGGCGTCAGCCGGTCGAGGCCCGCGCCCGCCTGCTCCTTGCGGGAGTCCTCGGCCAATTCGCCCATGACCGCCGCGCGGCCGGCGAGATCGGGATGCGCGCGCAGCACGGCCACTTGCTTGTCCCGCGCCGCGCCGCGCAGGGCAGCGGCAAAGGCCTGGGCGACCGCGTCCCGGTCGGCAAGAGGGCGAGCGCCGGCGGCACGCTCCGCAACCCAGGGCGAATGCTCCGCCACGTCGCCGAAGTTCGCGGCGAATTCGGCCACGGACAACCGGTTGAGATCGTCGATGGAAAGGTGTATCCCTGCCGCCTAAGAGCCCATCGTCTTACCTGTTGTCGTCGATCCAGGCGCCGAGCTGGGCGCGCTCCTCGTCGGTCATCTCGGTCTCGTTGCCCAGCGGCATGGTGCGGGTCTGGACCGTGAATTTATCCACCAGCTCCGCGTGACGGTGCAGGTCGTCGATGGTCTCAAGCACCATGTCCTTGGGCGGGGTATCGAAGCTCTCATGGCTCGGACTCGCCGCGTGGCAGGATACGCAGTGCTTGTCGACGATGGCCATGACCTCCACGTCCGAAACGTCGAGCTCCGCCGCCTCCCGTTGCTGAGGCGAAGTCATCCACACGGCTGCGGCGAGGGCGACCAGCATGACCGGCAGGGTCCAGGCAAATCCGGTGAACGGGTCGCCCGCCTCGTGGCGGATGAAGGCGTGGCGCAGGGCGGCGCCGCCGACGATGACGAAGGCGACGATCAGCCAGGCCTCGGGGTGCGCAGACAGCATCGGGTAGTGCCCGCCCACCATGGTCACGAGCACCGGCAGCGTCAGATAGGTGTTGTGGACCGAGCGCTGCTTGCCGATGGCGCCGAACTTCGGTTCCGGCTCCCGCCCCTCCAGCAGGGCCCGGGTGATCTTCTTCTGGTTGGGAATGATCACCGCGAACACGTTGGCCGCCATGAGGGTGCCGATGAAGGCACCAACATGGATCAACGCGGCGCGGCCGGAGAAGACGTTGGTGTAGAGGTAAGCCGCTAGGAGAATCCATAGAAATGTCGCGATGGCGAGCAGGGTCGGCCGGCTGCCAACGGGTGAGCGGCAGAGGCCGTCATAAACGAACCAGCCGACGGCGAGGCTCCCCACCGAGATGCCGACCGCGTGCAAGGGCTCGAGGTTCAGCACCGCGGGGTCGATCATCCAGGTGCCGGCGCTGAGGTAGAACTGCACGATCAGGAGCAGGAACCCGGTAAACCAGGTCAGATAGGCTTCCCACTTGAACCAGACCAGGTCGGTGGGCAGTTCCTTCGGCGCGACGGTGAATTTCTCGACGTGGTAGAAGCCACCGCCGTGCACCTGCCACGCGGTCCCCAGCACGCCGTCCTTCATCTTTTCGCGCTTCCTCAGCGCGACGTCGAGGGCGATGAAATAGAACGAGGTGCCGATCCAGCCGATGCCGGCGATCATGTGCGCCCAGCGGATCAGGAGATTGAGCCAGTCGAGGGCGAAGGCGGCCAAGCGCGTTTCTCCTCGCCTTCAGACGGACCGGCGCACCGGGCCTGCGTCGCAGCAGGAACGGTGCGCCGGCCGGTATCGGTAACGAACTATTCAGGCAAGGTGTCGTCGACGCCCTGGACGTACCAGTTGATGCCCGCGAGCGTCCCGTCGTCCATGACCTCGCCTTCGGGCACGGCCAGCGTGCCGTCCTGTTTGTACACAGGACCGGCGAAGGGGTTGAGTTCCCCGGAAGCGATCGCGGCTGCCGTTTCCGCAGCCATCGCGGCCACGTCATCGGGCATGTTGGTGTAGGGCGCCATCACCACCGTACCCGCGGCCATTCCGGTCCATGTGTCCCCGGACTCCCAGGTCCCGTCGAGCACCGCCTGGGCACGCTCGACGTAGTAGGGGCCCCACTCGTCGATGATCGCCGTCAGCTGCGCCTTCGGCGCGAAGTGGATCATGTCGGAGGCCTGACCGAAGCCAAGCACGCCTTCCTCTTCGGCGATCTGCAGCGGCGCCGTCGAATCGGTGTGCTGCGTGATGATGTCGGCGCCCTGGCCGATCATCACCTTCGCGGCGTCAGCCTCCTTGCCCGGATCGAACCACGTGTTGACCCAGACCACCTTGACCTTGAAGTCCGGGTTTATGGACTGCGCGCCGAGCATGAAGGCGTTGATGCCCATCACGACCTCGGGAATGGGGAAGGACGCGATGTAGCC
>JAPOPO010000238.1 GCA_026712885.1 Rhodospirillales bacterium
ACGCAGAGAGCGAGCCTGTTCATGGATTAGGCGGGGGGGTATGGTCGCGGCCGCCGTCCGGCCCAGGACGGCGCCGCCAGCGAGGTCACCATGAAGGTCAAGATCGAGATCGACTGCACGCCTGAGGAGGCCCGCGCCTTCTGCGGGATGCCGGACCTGAGGGCGGCCCACGAGGCCATGGCCAAGGGCCTGGAGGCGCGCATGGCGGAGGCAATCGGCCAGATCGACCCGGAGGCGCTGTTGAAATCGTGGCTCCCCGGCGGGCTCCAGGGCTTCGAGGCCATGCAGAAAGCCTTCTGGGAAGGATTCGGGCAAGCCGGCGGCGGCGCCCCCAAGGGCGGCGGAGGCAGCGCGGGATGAGCCTGCCGGACCCGCCGCTCTATTACCGGCGACACGTCTTCTGCTGCGTCAACACCCGCGCGCCCGGCCATCCGCGTGGCTGCTGCAGCGCGAAGGACTCGGTCAAGCTCCGCGCCCACATGAAAGCCAGGGCCAAGCAGCGCGGCCTCTCCGACGTGCGCATCAACGCGAGCCAGTGCCTCGACCGCTGCGAGTTCGGGCCGACCATGGTCATCTATCCCGAAGGCGTCTGGTATGCGGTCAAGACCGTGGCAGACGTGGACGAGATCATCGAGACCCATCTCGTGGGCGGCGGCCGGGTGGAGCGGCTGATGCTGATGCCGGACCAACCGTTCCCCGACGAGGCCGACGGCGCCGGAGAGCCCAGCCTAGCGGCGGCGACCGCCGCCTCCTGACCCGGCGCGGGCCTGCCGCAGGCGCTCGCACGGCTCCCACCACACAGACCATGAGCGGCGATACCATCTTCGCGCTGTCTTCCGGTGGCGGGCGCGCCGCCATCGCCGTGGTCCGGGTCTCTGGCCCCGCTGCGGCGGAGGCGCTGACACGGATCGGCGGTGCGCCGCTGCCCGGACCGCGACGGGCCGCGCTCCGGCGGTTCTGCGATCCGGCGAAGGACGCGCCGATCGACCAGGGACTGGCGCTTTGGTTCCCAGGCCCGGCCAGCGCCACCGGCGAGGACATGGCGGAGTTCCACGTGCATGGCGGCCCCGCGGTCCTCGCCGCGCTGTGGGACGCGCTCGCGGCGATTCCCGACCTGCGCCCCGCTGAGCCTGGCGAGTTCACGCGGCGCGCCTTCGAGGCTGGCCGCCTGGACCTCACGGAAGCGGAGGGGATCGCCGACCTGGTCGCGGCCGAGACCGAGGAACAGCGCCGGCAGGCGTTCCGCCAGACAGAGGGCGAGCTTCGCCGCCTCTACGACGGCTGGCGCGACCGGCTCATGGCGCTCCGGGCCAATGTCGAGGCGGCCATCGATTTCTCGGACCAGGAGCTGGGCGAAGATCCGCTGACCGCCGCCGCTCCCGGCCTCGCGGCGTTGGAGGCGGAGATCGCGGCCCACCTCGACGATGCGCGGCGGGGCGAGCGCCTGCGGGAAGGCTTCTGCATCGCCATCGTGGGCGCGCCAAATGCCGGAAAATCCAGTCTTCTCAATCGTTTAGCTGGGCGCGACGCGGCCATTGTCTCGACTCGCGCCGGCACCACCCGGGACGTGGTCGAGGTGCGCCTCGACCTCGCGGGTTGGCCGGTCACCCTCGCCGACACCGCGGGCCTGCGCGAGAGCCGGGACGAGATCGAGAGCGAGGGCGTGCGCCGCGCGCTCTCCCGCGCAGCAAGCGCCGACCTCTCGCTGGTGGTCTTCGACGGCGCGCTTTGGCCGCAGACCGATTCGCAGAGCCTCGCGCTGCTGGGCGACGACGCGCTCGCAGTGCTGAACAAGACCGACCTCCTCCCGGGCCCTACGCCCGCCGCCGTCGGCGACAATCCGGCGCTCGGGGTTTCGTGCCTCACCGGTGCCGGCATCGAGGCACTGCTGGAGACGCTGGCCGAGGAGATCGCGCAGCGCTACCCGACGGGCGGCGCACCGGCGCTCACCCGCGCCCGGCACCGGCAGGCGGTCGTCGAATGCCGCGAGGCGCTGGCCCGCGCCATCGCTGGCCCGGCCGACGAGCGCCTCGCCGAGGAGCTTCGTCTCGCGGCGCATGCGCTCGGCCGCATCACCGGGCGTGTCGATGTGGAGGCCGTGCTCGACCTCGTCTTCCGCGACTTCTGCATCGGCAAGTAGTTCAGACAGTTGGTGCTTTACGGGCGGGGCGACGTGTCCTATAGGGGGCGCCGGGCCGAGATTAGGGCCGGGAGGGCGGCCATGAGCCGCGAGCGCTTCGATGTCATCGTGATCGGAGGCGGCCACGCCGGCTGCGAGGCCGCGGCGGCAGCCGCGCGTGTCGGCGCCGCAACGCTTCTCATCACGCAGAAGCGCCAGACCATCGGCGCCATGTCGTGCAATCCCGCGATCGGCGGGCTCGCCAAGGGCACCTTGGTGCGCGAGGTGGACGCGCTCGACGGGCTCATGGGCCGCGTCGCCGACGAGGCGGGCATCCAGTTCCGCGTGCTCAACCGCAGCAAGGGGCCGGCGGTGCGCGGGCCCCGGGCGCAGCAGGACCGCGCGCTCTACCGCGCGGCCATGCAGGCGGCGCTGGTGGCGCAGCCGAACCTCACGATCCGGGAAGGCACGGTCGAGGACCTGGCGCTGGATGCGACCGTGCAGGCGCGGCCCTGCGTGCGCGGCGTTGTGCTGGGGGACGGTGCGCTGATCCTGGCGCCTCAGGTGGTGCTGACCACCGGGACCTTCCTGCGCGGGCTTATCCATATCGGCGAGCAGCAGATTCCGGCGGGGCGAGTGGGCGATGCGCCGGCGACCGGCCTCGCGCTCACCCTGGAGCGCTTGGGCTTCCGCCTCGGCCGGCTGAAGACCGGCACCCCGCCCCGGCTCGACGGACGCACCATCGACTGGGGCGCCCTGAAAGCGCAGGAGGGCGACGAGCCGCCCGAGCCCTTCTCCTTCCTCGCGGGCGCGATCACGCGGGAGCAGGTGCGCTGCCACATCACCGCCACGGGACCCGAGGGCCACGCGCTCATTCGCCGCAACCTCGCGCGCTCCCCCATGTATTCGGGCGCGATCGAGAGCCGCGGGCCCCGCTATTGCCCCTCCATCGAGGACAAGGTGGTGCGCTTCGCAGACCGCGCCTCTCACCAGATTTTCCTTGAGCCGGAGGGGCTTGACGACCACACGGTCTATCCCAACGGGATCTCGACCGCGCTGCCCGAGGACGTGCAGCGGGCGCTGGTGGCGACGATTCCGGGGCTGGAGCGGGCGGCGATCCTGCGGCCGGGCTACGCCATCGAATACGACCACGTGGACCCGCGCGAGCTGAGCCCGGCGCTGGAGACCGCGCGCGTCGGCGGCCTCTACCTCGCGGGCCAGATCAACGGCACCACAGGCTACGAAGAGGCCGCCGCTCAGGGCGTCGTCGCCGGCATCAACGCCGGGCGGGCGGCTGCTGGCGGCGGGTGGTTCACCCTCGACCGCGCGGACGGCTACATCGGCGTGCTGATCGACGACCTGGTGACGCAGGGGGTGAGCGAGCCCTACCGCATGTTCTCGTCGCGCGCCGAGTATCGGCTCCGGCTCCGGCCGGACAATGCGGACCGCCGCCTCACGGCGCGCGGCATCGAGACCGGCTGCGTCGGCAGCGAGCGGGCGCGGCGCTTTGCCGCCAAGAGCGCAGCCCTGGCCGAGGCCGAGCGCCTTTTCGACTCCCTTGACGCCACGCCCGACACGCTGCGCCGCCACGGGATTGTGGCGAACCGGGACGGGCGTAGGCGCAGCGCGCGGGAGTTGATCGGCTACCCCGACGTGACCCGGACGCAGCTCGCGACGCTTTGGCCGGCGCTGGCCACGTTCGAGCCCGAGATCGTCCGTGCGCTGGAGAACGACGCCCACTACCGTGGCTATCTGGAGCGGCAGGACGCGGACATCGCCGCCTTCCGCCGGGACGAAGCGCTCAGGCTGCCAGGGGACCTCAAGTTCGAGCGGGTCGGCGGGCTCTCCCACGAGATGCGCCAGCGGCTTGCCGCCGCGCGGCCTGCCACACTCGGTGCGGCAGGGCGGGTGCCGGGTGTGACGCCGGCAGCGCTGACGGCGTTGCTCGCGCATGTGCGCAAGACGGACCCCCGCAGGAGCGCGGCGGAGGCCGGGCGCGGATAGAGCCGGATGGAGCCGGGCGAGGCCTTCCGGCGCGATGTTTCACGTGAAACACGCGAGCGGCTCGAGATCTACGAGACCCTTCTCCGGCAACGGCAGCGACGCGTCAACCTGGTCTCCGCGGCATCACTGCCGGCGCTCTGGACCCGCCACTTTCTGGATTCGGCACAGCTCGCGCCCCTGCTCGCCGACGATTCCTCAGGCCACACGGTCGACGTCGGCAGCGGCGCCGGCTTTCCCGGCATGGTGCTCGCGATCCTGGACGCAGACCGCCGTTTCTCCCTGATCGAGGCCAACGGCAAGCGCTGCGCCTTCCTGCGCGAGGTGGCCAACGCCACCGGCACCCGGGTCTCGGTCGTCGAGGGCCGCCTCGAGGCGCCGGACATCCAGGCCGCGCTTAGCCCCGCCGGCACGATCGTCGCCCGCGCCTGCGCGCCGCTGGTCGAACTGCTAAGTCTAGTTTTCCCCGTGCTTGACACCCATACATATTGTATATTCCCGAAAGGACGCCGCTACCGGAGCGAGCTGGAAGAGGCCCGCTGCCAGTGGGATTTTGGGGTCGAGATCGTCCCCAGCCAGACGGCGGCCGAGGCGCGGATACTGAGGATCAGCGATGTCGAGCGGCGCCGCCGCCCCTGAGACCGGCGCCCCGCCCACCCCGGCCCCGGCGGGGCGGCCTCGGATCATCGCGGTCGCAAACCAGAAAGGCGGCGTCGGCAAGACCACCACCGCCATCAACCTGGGCACCGCGCTCGCGGCGGCAGGCCGTCCGGTGCTGCTTCTCGACCTCGACCCGCAAGGGAACGCCAGCACCGGCCTCGGCATCCCGCCGGCGGAACGCGCGCCCGGCTCCTACGGTCTGCTCCAGGGTGCGCCGCTCGCCGCAGCCCGGCGGCAGACCACGGTGCCCGGGCTCACCGTCGTGCCGGCGACCCGCGACCTCGCCGGCGCCGAGATCGAGCTATCCCAGAGCCCCCGCCCGCAGCACTGCCTGAGGGAAGCGCTTGAGCCGGCCCTCGCCCGCGAGAGCGGGCTCTCTCACGTGCTGATCGACTGCCCGCCTTCCCTTGGCATGCTCACGGTTAATGCGCTCGTCGCAGCCGACTCAGTGCTCGTGCCGCTGCAGTGCGAATTCCTTGCGTTAGAAGGACTTAGCCAGGTGCTCAGCATCGTCGAGCGCGTGCGCGCCGCCTTCAATCCCGCACTCCGCGTCCAGGGCGTCGTGCTCACCATGTACGACAAGCGGAACAATCTTTCCGCCCAGGTGCGCGACGACGTCCGCACCCACCTGGGCGATGCGGTGTACGACACCATCATCCCGCGCAACGTGCGGGTTTCCGAGGCGCCGTCCTACGGTGTTCCCGTTTTGCTCCACGATTTCCGCTGCCCCGGCGCACAGGCCTACGCCCATCTTGCCGGCGAGCTGCTCCGGCGCGAACGAACCCAGAAGGAGAGCGCAGCATGACGCTCGAAACCGGCGGTCCGCCGCGCCAGCGCGGCCTCGGCAAGGGCCTCGCCGCCCTCCTCGGCGAAACCATGGAGGAGGGGGCGGTTGGCACTCGCGCGGGCGCGCTGCTCTCCATCCCCATCGAGCACCTGGCGCCCCATCCCAACCAGCCGCGCCAGCACTTCGACGAGGCCGAGATCGAGAGCCTGGCCGCCTCGATCCGCGAAAAGGGCATCGTTCAGCCGCTCGTAGTGCGGCCGGCCGAAGACGGCGACGCCGGTGCGCCCTACCAGATCGTCGCCGGCGAGCGGCGCTGGCGGGCGGCGCAGCGTGCCGGGCTCCACGAGCTGCCGGCGGTGGTGCGCCATCTGAGCGATTCCGAGAGCATCGAGATTGCGCTGGTCGAGAACCTGCAGCGCCGCGACCTGAACCCGCTGGAGGAAGCGACGGCCTACCGCCGCCTGATCCGCGAGTTCGACCACCGCCAGGAGGATGTCGCCACTGCGCTCGGCAAGTCCCGCAGCCACGTCGCCAACACGGTGCGCCTGCTCGAGCTGCCCGAGAAGGTGAAGGCGCTGGTCGGCGAGGGCACGCTGAGTGCGGGCCATGGCCGGGCGCTTCTGGCGGCCACCGACCCGGCAGCGCTCTCGGACACGGTGGTACGTCTGGGGCTTACCGTGCGCCAAACCGAAGCTCTGGTGCGCCGTGCGGCAGAGGAGCGCACCCGCCCGTCGAAACGCCGCACGGACGACCCCAACGTCCGGGCGCTGCAGACCGACCTCAGCCGCGCGCTCGGCCTCAAGGTCACAATCGACCCCGCCGCCCGCGGCGCCGGCGGCCGGCTCACCATCGCCTACAAGGAGCCCGAGCAGCTCGACGCGCTCATCGGCCGCCTGCGCGCGGCCCCAACACCCCGCCCGCCCCTCAAGGCTGTCTAAGGAATCGCACGCAACTTTTCTGCTTTATTTCAGTGGGTTAGTGTCGAAGCCATGCGGTTAGGTGCCTTGCTAACCGTCGCGAGGCGGAGCCTAGGCGATCGTGTCTCTAGGTGCCCTAATTGCGTTAGCATGCCATGTTGTTCTTGGCGGCAAGGCCCGGCCGCATTGGTATTGATGTCGCCACCACTCTCGCAAACGTGCGGCGCGTTCGCCAAGAAATCTCACTTTGTCTCAGCGAATCTCACGATATCTCACCTAGCCGCGCCCTCTCGCAGATGAGCAAAGCGAGAGATTCAGGCGGGCCGCGCCGCCGGGCGGCCTCTCTCAGCGAAACCCGCTCGCGAGAGGGTGAGCCACCAAGTGGATCACTGGAACTGGTCCGGCCTTGGCGGTGGAAGTTAGCGCGTGAACGCTCAAGAAACTCTAGGGCAGGACACGAACCGAGCTGCCGGACGCGTGCGGCTTCTTGTCGCGCGCACGACCCTGCGGGCGTGCGAGCCTAAGTATTCATCGAGGCGAAGAATTCTTCGTTGGACTTGGTCGTCTTGAGCTTGTCGACCAGGAACTCCATGGCATCCACCGTGCCCATGGGCGAGAGGATACGGCGCAGCACCCACATCTTGGCGAGCGTCGCGCGATCGACCAGCAGTTCCTCCTTGCGGGTGCCGGAGCGGGCGATGTCCATGCTGGGCCAGTTGCGCTTGTCGGCGAGCTTGCGGTCCAGAATGA
>JAPOPO010000088.1 GCA_026712885.1 Rhodospirillales bacterium
ACCGACCTTTGGCTCGAAGAGGAACGGGTGCTCTTTTCGCGTGTCTACTACAGTCCTCCGCCCGCGGACGACTCCCCCAAACGCCATCGTTCGCAGGTCATCGTGCGCAACCTGGACACCGAGATCGTTGCAGCACTGAAGCAAAAGGCGAGACGCAACGGCCACTCCCTGGAACAGGAGCTGAGAGGGATTCTGACGCGTGCGGCCGGGCCGGAACGCAGCACGCTGATCGCCGAAGCCGATCGCATCCGGGCCATGACCGCCGGTCCCCTGGAGGACAGCGTGACCCTGCTGCGCCGGGATCGCGACAGCCGATGACCCTGGTCATCGATGCAAGCGTGGCCTGCAAGTGGTTCTTCAACGAGCCGCTTTCGACCGAGGCGCGTACCCTGGCGCAGTCCGGCGAGGCGTTCGCCGCCCCCGACTTGATCCTCGTCGAATGTGCGAACGCGGCATGGCGCCGGGTATCGGGCGAGACCGTTCCGCTCAAGCAGGCGCAGGCGTTCCTCTCGGTCCTGCCTCAGTGGTTCGAGGCCCTGGTTCCGTCGGCGGGTTTGCACGAGACGGCGTTCGAGATGGCCTGCGCATTGGATCACCCGGTCTATGATTGCCAGTACCTCGCGCTCGCTGAGGACGAGGAGACACGACTGGTCACGGCGGACCGGGCCTTCGTCACGAAGGTCCGCCGCTCGCCCTGGCACGAACGCGTCGAGAGCCTGGGAGGGAGCTGAGTCATCAACCGCCGTCGCCTAGCGATGTAGATCGACCCTCAGGCCCGCGTGGCGCGCGAGCGTGTCGAAGTCCGAGTCATTGTGGAGGACGGCGGCATCGGCGCGGATGGCAACGGCGGCGATGAGGCAATCCATCATTCTGCGGACGGTTTTGCCTTCGCGGCGGCACAGGCGATAGAGCGCGGCGGCCTCGTCGTAGTCGGCGGGTTCGATGGGGATCGCGGCCGCCCGGGCGAGGAGGCGGCGAAGGCTCTGCAGGTGCTGCTCGTCGCGTGCGCCGGAGAGCACTTCCATCCGCACCGCATCGCAGGTGGCGATCTCGCCACCCAGCACTCTGTCGACGCGGTTGCAGGTGGGCGATCCGGTGTCTCGAAGAAACTCGATCCAGGCGGAGGTGTCGATCAGGATCACGATGTGCGGCTGGAACGCAGGTCGTCCAGATCTCCCTCCCATCCCGAACCGCGCAGCCGGCGGGCGTCGTCGACGCCGAGCGGCTCCGCTGCAAGGGTGCGCAGCGCGTAGTTGATCGCCTCCCGCTTCGTCGCCAGGCGATAGCGACGCATGACTTCCGCGCAAGCCGCGTCGTCGATGTCCACGTTTGTGCGTGACATACACCTTTCATACACTATCAGTGGCCATGGGTCCACGGGAGCCGGCTTGCGCTTGCGTTCGCTCGCTTGCCGCGCAAGATGGCGGCCGGCAGAGGATGGGCACGGGATGAACCAGTCAGGTGGCGCGCGCTACGTGGTCGCGACCGACGTCGGCGGCACCTGCACGGACGCGGTGCTCTTCGCCGCCGGCGAGCCAGTGCGGCTCGGCAAGGCGCTCTCCACCCCGCCCGACTTCGCGGATGGCGTGCTCGCCGCTGTTGGCGCCGCGGCAGACGGCATCGACCTCGCCACCGACGAACTGCTGGCGCGGACGGCGCTGTTCATGCACGGCTCGACGGTGGTGGACAACACGCTGCTCACCCGCTCAGGCGCGCGGACGGGCCTGATCACCACCGAAGGCTTCGAGGACACGCTGATCATCACCCGCGGCGCCTACGGCCGCTGGGCCGGTCTCACCGAGGACGGCATCAAGCACCCGGTGGCGACAGACCGCGCCCCGCCCCTGGTGCCGGGCTCACGGACCAGGGGTGTGCCGGAGCGGGTGGACTACAAGGGCGCCGAGCTGCGCGCGCTGGACGAAGACGCGGTGCGCCGGGCGATTCGCTCGCTGGTCGAGGATGAAGGGGTCGAGGCGCTCGCGGTCTCCTTCCTCTGGTCCTTCTACAACGCCACCCACGAGCAACGGGTGGGCGAGCTGGTCCGCGAGATCGCCCCCGGCGCCTACGTCACTCTATCGAGCGAAATCGCGCCGGTGCCGGGCGAATACGAGCGCGCGTCCACGACCGTCATCAACGCCTATGCCGGGGGCATCGCCAGCGACTACATCACCAGCCTGCAAGCCCTGCTGCAGGGGCGTGGCTATGGCGGGCCGCTGCTGGTGATGCAGGGCTACGGCGGGCTTCTGCCGGCGGAGGAAGCGGCCGCACGGGCCGTCGGCATGCTCGAGTGCGGCCCCGCCGCCGGCGTCATCGGCAGCCGCCATCTCGGCCGGCTCATGGAGGACGAGGACATCATCGCCTGCGACATGGGGGGCACGACCTTCAAGGTGGGCGTGATCCAGGGCGGCGCCATCGACTACGCCCGCGAGCCCATGGTCGACCGCTACCACTACGTGGCGCCGAAGATCGAGGTGGTCTCCATCGGGGCCGGCGGCG
>JAPOPO010000291.1 GCA_026712885.1 Rhodospirillales bacterium
ACGGGGCCCGGCGTCTCGATCATAGCCTCGATCACGTCGTCCACCTCCTCAGGCCGTCGGGCGCGCAGCCCGGTGGCCCCGAACGATTCCGCCAACTTCACGAAATCGGGCAGCGAATCCATGTAGCTCTCGGCGTAGCGGCCGCCGTGGAAGAACTCCTGCCACTGGCGCACCATGCCCATGTACTCGTTGTTGAGCAGGAAGGTCTTCACCGACAGCCGGTACTGCACCATGGTGGAGAGCTCCTGGATCACCATGAGCAGCGAGGCTTCGCCGGCAACATCGATGACGAGCGAGTCGGGATGGGCGACCTGCACGCCCATCGCGGCGGGAAAGCCGTAGCCCATGGTGCCGAGGCCGCCCGAGGTCATCCAGCGGTTGGGCTCCTCGAACTTGAGGAACTGCGCCGCCCACATCTGGTGTTGGCCCACCTCGGTGGTGAAGTAGGCGTCTCGTCCCTTGGTGGCCTCGTAGAGCCGCTGCAGTGCGTATTGCGGCTTGATGGTGTTGCTGGAGTTCTTGTAGCGCAGGCAGTCGCGCCCGCGCCACGCATCCAGCTGCCGCCACCACGCCGCCACCCCGGCGCTGGGCTGCGCCCCGCTCGCCTCCCACTCGGCCAGGATGGCGTCGAGTGCGAGGCCCGCATCGCCGACGATGGCAACGTCGACGGGGACGTTCTTGTTGATGGACGAGGGGTCGATGTCAATCTGCACCTTGGTCGAGCCACGTGAGAAATCGGCGAGCCGGCCTGTGACCCGATCGTCGAAGCGCGCGCCGACCGCGATCATCAGATCGCACTCGGCCATCGCCATGTTGGCTTCGTAGGTGCCGTGCATGCCAAGCATGCCGAGGAACAGCGGATCGGATCCCGGATAGCAGCCGAGCCCCATCAGCGTGTTGGTGATGGGGTAGCCGGTGCGCCGAACCAGCGCCGCCAGGCTCTGCGCCGCGTCGGGCCCGGCGTTAATGACGCCGCCGCCGGCATAGAAGAGGGGGCGCTTGGCACGCGCCAGCAGCTCCACCGTGCGTTTGACCGCATCGGCATCGGGCGCGCGTTGCGGCCGGTAGGAGCGATGCTCCATCCCGTTGCCAGGCGCCTCGCCATCGGTGACATAGGGCGCCTTGGCCATGACCACGTCCTTCGGCAGGTCCACGACGACGGGGCCGGGCCGGCCGGCGCTCGCGATGTAGTAGGCCTCGCGGATCACCTGGCTGAGATTGTCGACATCCTTGATCAGATAGTTGTGCTTGGTGCAGGGCCGGGTGATCCCGATGGTGTCGGCTTCCTGAAAGGCGTCGTTGCCGATCATGTGGGTCGGCACCTGCCCGGTCAGACAGACGACGGGGACGCTGTCCATCAGCGCGTCGGTGAGGCCGGTGACGCTGTTGGTGGCGCCTGGGCCCGAGGTGACCAGCACCGTGCCCACTTTGCCGGTGGAGCGCGCATAGCCCTCAGCCGCGTGGACCGCGCCCTGCTCATGCCGCACCAGGATGTGGCGCAGCTCGTTCTGCTTGAAAATGGCGTCGTATATGGGAAGCACCGCGCCGCCGGGATAGCCGAACACGACTTCTACGCCGAGGTCGACCAGCGTGCGAACGACTAGCTCGGCCCCGGTCAGCTCTGCCGGGGCATGATCCTCGGCATCCGTTGTCACGGCGATCTCCCTTTCGCGCAAGCACAAACGGCCCACCCCTCCACCAGGGTCGGCCGGCACGCATCGGTGCGCTAGCGTGCGCACCCGTGTTTGGAGGGCGGACAGTAGTCCTTCACCCTGTGCCGGTCAATAGCATGCGTTCGATGAGAGCGAGAGATTCCCGTTTCGATTCCGGGCGATAACGGTCTGGCATACGCGCGCCGCCCGGCATCTGGGTGCGGAACCAGGTCGTCTGGCGCTTGGCGTAGCGCCGCGTCGCCTGCCTGCCGAGCGCGATCGCTCGCTCGAGCGTGGTGACGCCGCTCAGGTGATCTAGCAGGGCGCGCACGCCCACCGCCTTCATCAGGGGCAAGCCGGGGTCGAGGCCGCGGCCTTGCAAGCGCGCTGCTTCATCGAGCGCGCCCACCGCCATCATGCGCTCGAAGCGCTCGTTGCACGCCCCGTAGAGGGAATCCCGCGGCGGCTCGAGTACCAGCACTGCCGCGCGTCCGGTATAGCGATCGTGCCGCTCCTCCTGCCACGAGAGCAGCGAGCGCCCGGTCGCCTCGATCACCTCGTAGGCCCGCATGACGCGCTGGCTGTCGCCCGGTTCAAGACGCTGAGCCGCCTTCCGGTCGAGGGCGGAAAGCCGTGCATGGAGGCCGACGCTGCCCTCCCGCTCGTACAGCGTGCGCACCGCCTCGCGCACGGCCTCGGGTATCGCCGGCACGGGCGCGAGGCCATCGAGCAGCGCCCGCAGATAAAACCCTGTCCCACCAACCAGAATGGGCAGCGCGCCGTTCCCGTGGATGCTTTCGATCTCGGCCATTGCCATGCTGCGCCAGCGGCCGGCCGAGCATCGCTCGGCGCCGTCGAGCACGCCGTAGAGCCGGTGCGGCGCGCTCGCCCGGAGCTCTTCGTCCGGCCAGGAGGTCAGGATCGGCAGATCGCGGTAAAGCTGCATGCTGTCGGCGTTGACGACCACACCACCGAACCGCTCGGCAACATCGGCCGCAAGAGCCGACTTGCCGCTGGCAGTCGGGCCGCCGATCACCAGGATCGAGCGTCTGTCTCTGGCTTGAGCGCGCCTCGGCACCGTCAGGGAAGGGGCAGCGAGACCAGTCCGTCGGCGAGCTTGGGCTCGAACCAGGTGGTTTTCGGCGGCAGGATCGCACTGTCATCGGCGACCGCCATGAGGTCGTCCACGGAGATTGGATGGAGCGAAAAGGCGACGGAGGCCTCGCCTGCATCCACCGCCGCGGCGAGCGCGTCCACCCCGCGTCCTCCGCCGATGAAGTCAATCCGTGCATCGATCCTGGGATCGCCGATGCCGAGAATCGGCGCGAGCACCAGGTGCGTGAGGCGCGAGACATCGAGACGGTCGACCACCGAGCCCCGTGCGGGCGTCAGATCGTGGGCCGTAAGGCGATACCAGCGTCCCTCCAAATACATGCCGAATTGCGCCGGCTGCGCGGGCTCCACCGGCCCATCCGTCGGCTCGCAGCGCAGCGTCTCGCCGATCGCGCGAAGGAATGCGTCCGGTGCGAGGCCGTTCAGGCCCCGCACGATGCGGTGATAGCCCAGGATGCGCACCTCGTCGGCGGGGAAGCTCACCGTAAGCATGCGGCCGGACGGCGAGCCCATCTCCCGGGCTGCCATTTGCGCGGCGGCGGCACGGTGATGGCCGTCGGCAATGTAGAGTATGCCGATTGCATCGAAGCGCGCGGCCAGTGCCTCCATCCGCTCCGCCTCGTCAATTGGCCAGAGCGTGTGGGTCACGGTACCGTCGAGCACGGCGCGGCAGAGCGGCGGTCCCTCGCAGGCCGCCCCGATCAGGCGGCGGAGCTCTCCGACCGGCCGGTGGATCAGGAACAGCGGACCCGTCTGCGCGTCGAGCGCTGCGATGTGCCGGGCGCGGTCCTCCACCTTGGGTGGCCGGGTCGATTCGTGGCGCTTGATTGCGCTCTTCTCGTAGGCCGCGAGCGAGGCCGCCGCCACGAGACCGGTCTGCGTACGGCCCTCAGTCGCCATGCGGTAGGCGTAGAATCGGGGGGCGGAGTCGCGAATGAGCGCCCCATTCTCGATCATCTGCGCGAACGCCGCTGCGGCCCCTCTGTAGAGCGCGGGCGCGCCGTCGGACGTCTCGGGCGGCAAATCGATTTCCGGTCGGGAGACGTGGAGGAAGCTCCATGGTCGGCCCTCCGCCGCGGCGCGCGCCTCCGCCACAGACAGCACGTCATAAGGCGGCGCCGCCACCGCGTCCGCATGCTCCGGGGCGACGCGGAGTCCCGCAAAGGGGGCAAGCAGCCGCTCGCTCATCTATTGCGATCCCCGCTCATCGGGTCCGGCCCCGCTGCCCCTAGTTGACGAGCCACACCAGCAGGAGGCCGGCCAGCGCGGCACCCATGCCGATGGCGCGTATCCGGCCGGAAGGCTGGGCGAGGACGCGCGCGATGCTGCGCCGCATCGCCTCCGGGAACAGCGCGTAGAGCCCGCCCTCGATAACGAAGATCAGCCCGATCGCGGTCAGGAATGCGGTGAGCCCGTCGCTCATGGCTGGAAGGTCGGGAGCAGCCGCGGAGCCGCCCTGCGCCGGCCCGAGGCCGGGGCGCGTCACTCAGTCGCCGCCGGGGCGGGCGCCTGGGGCTGCACGATATCGTCGAAGAAGCGGAAGAACTCGCTGTCGGGTGACAGCACCATGCTCGTGTCGCCATCGCCGAGGGCTACGCGATAGGCCTGCATGGCTCGGTAGAAGGCGTAAAACTCGGAGTCGCGTCCATATGCGTCGCGCGAGATGCGCAAGGCTTCTTCGTCGCCCTCGCCGCGCAGGGTCTGGGACTCGCGCTCCGC
>JAPOPO010000081.1 GCA_026712885.1 Rhodospirillales bacterium
AGCCGGGCGGCATGACGAGGTGGTGACGCGCTTCCCGCCCGAGCCCAACGGCTATCTGCACATCGGGCACGCCAAGTCGATCTGCCTCAACTTCGGCGTGCCGCAGGAGTTTGGCGGGCGCTGCCACATGCGCTTCGACGACACCAACCCCACCAAGGAGGAGCACGAGTTCATCGAGGCGATCATGGCGGACGTGCGCTGGCTCGGCTTCGACTGGGGCAGCCATCTCTATTTCGCCTCCGACCATTTCGAGCGCCTCTACGCGTGGGCCGAGCACCTGATCCGGAGCGGCAACGCCTACGTGGACGATCTTTCGGCCGAGGAGATCCGGGCGCATCGCGGCACGCTGACCGAGCCCGGGCGCGACAGCCCCTTTCGCACCCGCCCGGCGGCGGAGAGCCTGGATCTCTTCCGCCGCATGCGTGCGGGCGAGTTCCCCGAAGGCGCGCGGGTGCTGCGGGCGAAGATCGACATGGCGTCGGGCAACATCAACATGCGGGACCCCGTGCTCTACCGCATCCTGCACGCTGCCCACCCGCGCACCGGCGATGAGTGGTGCATCTACCCCACCTACGATTTCGCGCACGGGCAGTCGGACGCGATCGAGGGCGTGACGCATTCGCTCTGCACGCTGGAGTTCGAGGACCACCGCCCGCTCTACGACTGGCTGATCGAGCACCTGCCGGTGCCGATGGTGCCGCGGCAGTACGAGTTCTCTCGCCTCAATCTCAGCCACACCGTGCTCTCCAAGCGGCGCCTCACGCAGATGGTGGAGGAGGGCAGGGTGGACGGCTGGGACGACCCCCGGATGCCGACCCTGCGCGGCCTGCGCCGGCGCGGCGTGCCGCCCGAGGCGATCCGCGACTTCGTGGGCCTGCTCGCCATCTCCAAGACCAGCGACAACCTGGTGGAGCAGGCCATGCTCGACCATGCCGTGCGCGAGCGGCTGAACAAGACCGCGCCGCGCCGCTTCGGCGTGCTGCACCCGCTCAAGCTCACGATCGAGAACTACCCGGAAGGCGAGGGCGAGTGGGTCGACGCGCTCAACAACCCCGAGGACGCGGATGCCGGCACCCGGCAGGTCCGCTTCAGCCGCACCCTCTACGTCGAGGCCGACGACTTCATGGAGGACCCGCCGAAAAAATTCTTCCGGCTGGCGCCGGGGCGCGAGGCGCGGCTGCGCTACGGCTATCTCGTGACCTGCCAGGAGGCGATCAAGGACTCCTCAGGCGCCGTCACCGAGTTGCGCTGCACCTACGACCCGGAAACCCGCGGCGGCCAGGCGCCGGACGGGCGCAAGGTCAGGGGCGCGCTGCACTGGGTCTCGGCGCAGGACTCGGTGGAGGCCGAGGTGCGGCTCTACGACTCACTCTTTGCCAAGCCGCTGCCGGGCGCGGACGGCGGCACGCTGTGGGACGACCTCAACCCGGCATCGCGCACCGTGCTGACCGGCTGCCGGCTCGAGCCCGGCCTTGCCGACGCGGCGGCGGGAGAGACGGTGCAGTTCGAGCGCCAAGGCTACTTTTGCCCCGATCCGCTCTCCACTCCAGACGCGCCGGTCTTCAACCGCACCGTGGGACTGCGGGACTCCTGGGCACGGTCCCAGAAGCGGGCGGCGGGCTAGCTGTTGTCCCAGATCACCTTGGGGTAGGGCACGACCCAGGAGGCCTTGAGGTACCAGGTCTCCAGGATCTCCACCGGCGCGAGCTTGTGGAGGTGCGGGTAGAGGCCGGAACGCCCGAACTCCAGATGGCCGGTGCCGGTCCAGATCTCGTGCAGCGCGAAGTCCTCGGGCCGGATCAGGAGCAGCTGCTTGATCGGCTTGCCGCCTTCCTCGGGGTTGGGGATCTTGCGGATCTGCAGGAAGTCGGCGTCGACCAGCTCGGCGAAGCGGTCCTCGATGGCGTTGTCGGCGCGGCGGATCGGCGGCGGGCTGGTGATGTTCATGCTGAGCCGCATCAGGCACTCGCTGGCGCGGTCGCAGTGGGCGATCACCTGGCTGCCGTAGAACTTGAGCGGCGTGGTGTCGCACAGGTTCGCGGGCCAGCCGTAGATCTCGCGCTCGAAGGTGAGCGCCATGTCGTTGTCGACCCAGATGTAGTTGATGTACCAACCGGTCCACTCCTTGTAGCGGACCATGATGCCGGTCAGGCACTCGTGATAGAGCTCGACCGAGTGCGTCGGCTGGCCCATGTCGCCGAGCCAGGCGAGCACGAGGTTGGGCTCGACCGGCTCCAGCGGCTCCGGCACCTCGAACGCGACCGCGTCGGGGTCGGCGCGGTAGGCCATCATCAGGATCTTGCTGTCGGGCGTGGCGTAGAACGGCGGCTTCGTGAAGGTCGGCGCCGCGAGCGGCATCGAATAGCCTTCTTCGTGCTCCTTCATGGTCTCCCTCTCGTCGTTGGGCGCGCTGGTTTTTGGGGCGCGGCGAGTGTGGTGGCGGTGATGGAGGCGGTCAATACGTCGCGCGCCCGCCAACGCCTGGCGCGCGCGAAATCAATATGTTGCGCGGCCGCCGGACAGGTCGAACACGCCGCCGGTGGAGAACGAGCAGTCCTCGGAGCAGAGCCAGGCGACCATGGCGGCGATCTCCTGCGGCAGGCCGAAGCGGCCCAGCGGAATCTTCGACTTCATCATGTCGATGTGG
>JAPOPO010000180.1 GCA_026712885.1 Rhodospirillales bacterium
ATGTCGAGTCGACCTTCCTCGGCGCCCATGCCTGGCCGCCGGTGGACGCGGGCGACGCCGACGGCTACATCGATCTGGTCTGCGGCGAGATGGTCCCGGCGGTTGCCGATGCCGGCGAGGCCGACGCGGTGGACGCGTTCTGCGAATCGATCGGCTTTACGCGCGCACAGACGGAGCGGGTCTTCCGGGCAGCGCACGATCATGGCCTGCCGGTCAAGCTGCATGCCGAACAACTGAGCGACCTCGGCGGCGCGGCGCTGGTGGCGGAATACGACGGCCTGTCGGCCGATCATCTGGAATATGTCGGCGAGGACGGCGTGCGCGCCCTGGCGCGTGCCGGGACTGTGGGGGTCGTACTGCCCGGCGCCTTCTATTTCCTCCGCGAGACGCAGCTGCCGCCAATCGACCTGTTCCGCCGGCACGGCGTGCCCATCGCGGTGGCGACCGACTGCAACCCTGGCAGCTCGCCTGTCACCTCCCTGCTCCTGACGATGAACATGGCCTGCACCCTGTTCCGCATGACGCCTGCGGAGGCGCTGGCCGGGGTGACTCGCGACGCGGCGCGTGCGCTCGGCCTCCAGGACCGGATCGGCACGCTGGAAACTGGCAAGGCGGCCGACTTTGCCCTGTGGGACATCGGCAGCCCCGGCGAACTGGCCTACCCTGCCGGCTTCAACCCGTGCCGGGCGGTGGTGAAGAACGGCGCGCTCGTGGCGGGCAACGGCCTCTCCGACGCCGCATAGCCGGCTCACTGGGCGTGCTCCCGCGCCCAGGTGAGCGTCGCCTCCAGCATCGCGCGCAAGGCGGGCCGCACGTCGGCGGCCTTGTCCGGTTCATAGTTCCAGGGCGGAAGCTCCCCGCAGTAGGTCGCCATGGACAGCTCGAGCTGAAAGGCATGAATGCCGTTGTTCGGGTCGCCGTAGCGGCGCGTGATGAAGCCGCCGGTGAAGCGGCCGTCGACGGCCAGCCGATCTTCGCCGTAGCTGCCTAGGGCCTCGGCCAGCCGCAGCCGCAGGCCGGGATGGCACGCGGCGCCGTGCGCGGTGCCCAGGTTGAAGTCGGGCAGCTTGCCCTCGAACAGCCGCGGCACCTCCGACAGGATCGAATGGCAGTCGAACAGGATGGCGATGCCGTTCTTGCGGTGGATAGACGCCAACTCCCGTTCGAGACGCTGGTGGTAAGGCAGCCAACAGGTCCGCACGCGGTCCGCCCGCTCTTCGTCATCCGGCGCCGCGCCTGGATGGTAGAGCGGATTGCCGGCGAAATCCTGCTGCGGCAGCAGGCCGGTCGATGGCCGGCCGGGATAAAGCGGCGCATCGTCCGGCGGCCGGTTCAGATCCACGACATAGCGCGACCAGATCGCCTGCAGGGTCGGGATGCCGAGTTCGTTGGCGAAATCGTAGAGCCGGTCGAGATGCCAGTCGGTATCCGGCCGCATCAGCGCCCGCTCGGTCATGCGCGCTTCCACTGCCGCCGGGATGGCGGTCCCCACATGGGGAATGCTCATCAGCAGCGGCGCGTCTCCCGGGGCGAACCGATATGGCGTGAAGCGGTAGGTGTTCATGCGCTCGACCACAGGGGGTGTCGTCGCCGGCCTCGCGATCCGGCCAATGTCGCTCCACGGAGCCGTTGACTTGTATGTACAACTTGCCCTAAACTTGTATATATAACTTGGTTCCCGCTGGCAAGACGCTCAGGCGGCGGGCCTCCGGCAACAGGCGGGCGGGGTAGGGCCCTGGCGATGGATATGCTGTTCTCCATGACCGGTGTCTCGACCCGCCTCGCCGGTGGCGGGACCGCGTGCGAGAACCAGGCCGTGGCCGATACCTGCCCGGCGGTGGCGGGATGAGCGACTCCGTGCCCACGCTGCCCTCCGACGAGGCCGGCTCGACGCCGCTCTACCAGCAGGTCAAGGACTATGTCCGCCACTCGATCCTGATCGGGGACTGGCCGGTCGATCATCGCATCCCGTCGGAGAGCGAACTGGTCCGGCTGTCCGGCGCCAGCCGGATGACCGTGCACCGCGCCCTGCGCGAGCTGAAGGACGATGGCTGGCTGCGC
>JAPOPO010000102.1 GCA_026712885.1 Rhodospirillales bacterium
GATTCCGGCGGCCCGGGCCGCCATCGCGGCGGGTTGGGCTATCGCAAGACGCTGCGCACGCTCTCGGCCGAGATCACCGCGAGCCAGTGCACCGACCGGCATCGGATCAAGACCTGGGGCCTCTTCGGCGGCCAGGAAGGTGCGGTGGGCGCGACCCTGGTCCGGCCCGAGGGCGCGGACGACTGGCGCCCGGTGACCGAGACCCACGGCAAGGCGTCGTCGTCCAAGTTCGCCAACATCCGCCTGCGGCCGGGCGATCGCGTGCGGCTTATCGTCCCCGGCGGCGGTGGCTACGGCGAGCCCAGGGAGCGCGCGCCCGAGGCGGTGGAGGAAGACCTGGCGGAAGGCTACGTCACGCCGGAGGCCGCGCGCCGCGACTACGGCTACGTCACGGAGGCCTGAGCCGGCCGGCGTTACGGCGCGGGCAAGGCGTCGTCGAAGAAGCCCAGAATCTGCTCGTTGACCCGGGACAGGAAGGCGCGCCGGTCGAAGCCTTCCGGATCGCGCCCCACAGCGCCCACTTCATTGGCCATCGCGGGCGGAAAGGGCGTGATGAAGGCGAAGTGGTGCGCCTCCGGATGAACCACCAGGTGCGCGTGCTCACCCATCAGGGCCGCGATGTGTTCCGCGTGCCAAGGCTCACGCAGAACCCGATCACCTTCCAGACGATGAATTTGCGCCGGTACCGCAGCGCCTGAAAACGCCCCGTCGCCGAAGAGCGCGCCGACCGGCGCGACGGCCACGACGGCACCGATCCGCGGGTCCGCAAGATCGGGCATCGCTTCGTCGTCGTGCCCTCCAGGCCGGCCATAGCCGCAGAACTGCGGGTCCTCGTCGCGACGTTGCGTACAGTGGCGCGCGAGCACGGCCATGTCCGCCCGTCCGCCGATCAGCGCGAGCACGCTGTAGCCGCCGGCCGAGTGTCCGACGGCTCCGATGCGCGCCGGGTCGATGCGGGGGCCGAGCTCGGTGTCACCGAGGAGACGATCCAGAACCGCGCTCAGCTGGCGCGGACGTCGGCGCCAATTCTCCGACGTACCGCTGTATTTCTTGTCGCGCCAACTGTCGCCGGCATGTTCCGGCGCGGCTACGATGAAGCCGCCCTCTGCCAGATGGATTGCCGTGTCGCGGTGATTCAGGCGCCCGCCCCCGGTCCCGTGCGATAGCAGGACGAGGCCGTAGCGGCCGGCGGCCGGCGGTGCTCTCCAGCTGGCATCCATGGTGAACGGGCCCATGGACATCCGTCCGGCTGCCGCCTCGGCCGGATACCAGAGCGCGGTGACCAGCCTTTCTCCGCCTACCTCGACTTGGATGTCGCGGAAGCCCACTCCGTCCGCTCTCGCACTCGCAACCGAAATCACAACAGCGAGGGCAGCCATGGCGAAGAGTTTCATGGGTCGCATCCTGTCATAACGCGCATTGCACCGGGCAGGGCCACAACTGGCAAATGCTATGCTCCTTTATGTTCGGCACTGCCGCGCGCGCTTGCGCGTCAGGCTTTTTCCGCGACAATCGAGAGCGCGCATGAGCCGGGAATCGATGGAGTTCGACGTGGTGATCGTGGGTGCGGGTCCCGCCGGACTCGCCGCCGCGATACGCCTGCGCCAGCTCGCCGAGGAGGCCGGCCGCGAGATCAGCGTGACCGTGCTCGAGAAGGGCTCCGAGGTGGGGGCGCACATCCTTTCCGGCGCCGTCTTCGAGCCGCGCGCGCTCGACGAGCTGATCCCGGACTGGAAGGAGAAGGGCGCGCCGCTCAACACGCGGGCCGGCAGCGACGAGTTCCGCCTGCTCACCAGGAAGGGCGGCATCAGGATGCCGAACGCCTTCCTGCCTCCGCAAATGCGCAACCACGGTAACTACATCATCAGCCTCGGCAATCTTTGCCGGTGGCTGGGCCAGCAGGCGGAGGAGCTCGGCGTCGAGGTCTACCCCGGCTTCGCCGCCGCCGAGGTGCTCTATCACGAAGACGGCCGGGTCAAGGGCGTCGCCACCGGCGACATGGGCATCGCCAGGGACGGCAGCCAGAAGGCGAGCTAC
>JAPOPO010000204.1 GCA_026712885.1 Rhodospirillales bacterium
AGGATCGTCGGCACCGCGCTCGTCGTGGCGTGAATCACACCGCCGACATGGGTGTCGTCATAGTCGAGGCCGTGGATGAGGAAGCCGTTCATCTGCGCGGCATCGCGCAGCGGCAGCCGCGCCGGCATGCCGATGACGGGATAGGCGCCCTCGCCCGCGAGGCCCTGGATGGCGGTGAGCGTCTTGTGGCTGAAGTCGTAGCGGGACGCCGCGAGACCGATGCCCACCGCGTCGAGGATGTGCAGCTTGGCGCGCTCGACCACGGCCTCCGGCACATCGTCCAGGGTGAGCTCACGGGCGAAGCGCGCGAGCGTGCGCGCGATCGGCTCGCTCGGCGCGGGTTCGGGCTGCGGGGCGGTCGCTTCGGCGAGGGCCATTGGAAATCTCTGTCGTTGTGGGGGATCACCTGGAGCCCACTCTACCACGACGGCCCGCCACTTTGGACGCCACCCCCGCTGTGCCATGGTGGCCGCGCCATGCACCGCCGCCCGGAAAGGACGCCATGACCGCGCAACTCATCACGCCCGCGCTCTTCGACTTCCTGCGCGAGCTCAAGCACAACAACGAGCGGCCGTGGTTCGAGGAGAACAAGGCGCGCTACCGGGCCGAGGTGCGCGACCCCATGCTCGACTTCATCCAGGCCTTCGCCGAGCCGCTGGCGGAGATCAGCCCGCACTTTCGAGCCGATCCACGGGCGAACGGCGGCTCGCTATTTCGCATCTATCGGGACACGCGCTTCTCGAAGGACAAGACGCCCTACAAGACCAACGTCGGCGCGCACTTCCGCCACGCCGCCGGCAAGGACGCCCACGCGCCGGGCTTCTATCTGCATCTGGAGCCCGGCATGTGCTTCGCCGGCTGCGGCGTCTGGCACCCGGACAGCCCGACGCTCGGCAGGATCCGCGATGCCATCGTCGAGAAGCCGGGCGAGTGGAGGCGAATCACCACGGGGGGCGACTTCTGCCAGATCTTCCGGCTGGCAGGCGAGGCGCTCAAGCGCCCGCCGCGCGGCTACGACCCCGAGCACTCCCTCATCGAGGACCTCAAGCGCAAGGATTTCGTGGTGATCGCCGACGTGGAGGAGGCCGAGACGGTCCGCCCCGACTTCCTCGACCGCTTCGCGGCGATCGCGCGCGCCGGCGCCGGTTTCACCAACTATCTGTGCAAGGCCGTCGGCGTGCCTTTCTAGCCCGGCCGCGCCCTCAGAGCCGGGCGACGGATTCCGAGAATCGGTCCCGCTTGAGCAACCGGCCCCGGCCCGGCCGGGCCAGCACCAGGCCGCGGTCGACCACGACTTCTCCGCGCGAGAGCGTCATGCGCGGCCAGCCCTCGACCTCCCAGCCCTCGAAAGGGTCCCAATCGGCCGCCGAGTGCATGTCTTCGGCGCGGATGGTCTTTCTGGCCCTGGGATCGAACGCCACGATGTCCGCGTCGGCGCCGACCTGGATCGTGCCCTTGCGAGGGTAGAGCCCGAAGAGCCGCGCGGGATTGGTTGCCGTCACCTCGACCATGCGGTTGAGGCTGAGGCGCTTCTTCAGCACGCCCTGCGAATAGAGCAGCGGGACCATGGTCTCCAGCCCGGCCATGCCGGCAAGAATCTCATCGACCCTCTCGAACGACTTTTTCTGCTGGAAGGACCAGCCGTCATGGTCCGTGGCGACGGTC
>JAPOPO010000383.1 GCA_026712885.1 Rhodospirillales bacterium
CGGCGCCCCCCACACGCCGATGCCCTACAACGACCGCCTCGAGCTCGAGGTCATCCCCTCGCAGGAGCGCATCGTCGAGGCCGTGCGCGCGCTGCTGTAGCGTCTGGCCGACCGGGGCGCCATCACGCTCCGCGCCCTGCCCCGCTCGTCATGGCCGCACGTGCCCGGACTCGTTCCGGGTATCTGGCCATCCACTGGTGCAGCCCAGTCTCGCCGGGTCCGACCAGATGCTCGCAACAAGTGCGGGCATGACGACGCGAGGGAGTGTGCGGGCAGGAGACCGTCGCCAAGAATTAATGTTGCCGGCCTATTCCGGCCCATACCGGCTCAAAGTGGTCCAAAGTGACCCAAGGTGGCCCAAGAAACCGGCTCAAAGCGGCTCAAGAGGCGGCCCATAGCGGCTCACAGTGGCCCAAGCGGCAGCCATCCTCGTCGCGCACGCCCGAAGGGGCGTGCGCGCGGTACATAGAATCACGCACGCCCGAAGGGTCGTGCGCGCGGCACATAGGATCACGCACGCCCGAAGGGTCGTGCGCGCGGCACATAGGATCACGCACGCTCGTCTCCCCGCTCAATGCGACCCTGTCACCCATGTCCTGCATGGCGCGATCCTCGCTCGGGCGCCCCGCGCTGTGCACCGGACCATGGTGCGGGTCGAGCGCGCCCGAAGGTTCCCGCGCGCGCGATCAGGCGCCCGCCTTCGTGCGCTCCAGGTGCTTGAGCGCTTCGCGCCGGCTCAGGTTCGAAAGCGCGGGATGGGCCCGGACAAACGCCGTCACCCAGTCCGGATCCGTCTTGGCGTACTCGCGCAGCGCCCAGCCGATGCCCTTGCGCAGAAAGAACGCCGACTCACCGATGGACGGTCGGATCGCGTCGGCCAGCAGTGTCGTGTCCGTCGCCCGCTTGGCCCGAAGCTGCGCGAGTATCGCGGTCCGCCGCTTCCAGATGTTGTCATCCTTCGCCCAGGCGCGCAGCACGGCCTTCATCGGGCGGGGGTGGGCGGCAAGCATGGTCCCCACGCCCCGGCCGGCAATCGCGTCCACGTAGTCCCACCAGGCGCCGGTGATCACCAGCTCCTCGATCAGCGGAACCCGCGCCGGCTCCAGCCAGCGCGAGTAGCGCCCGAAGAGCAGCAGCTCGACCGCGGCGTAGCGTTCCTCGCGGTGGGCGGCCTTGCGCCACAGGTCGAGAATAGCCGCCTCCCACGCGCGGGCGTCCGGCAGCGGCTGCGCCTTGAACACGGAACCGGCAAGACGCCGGCATTGCGGCACGCCCACGCCGAAGTAGGGCATCGCGGACTTCATGTAGGCCTGTTGCTGCGGCGCCCTTGCCGGATCGGCGGCTTCGCGCAAGGCGGCAATGACGGACTCTCGAATGTTCACCGAAGCGCCGGGCCGACCCGGCGGCACACCCGACTCCGTCATCGCGATCCTTCCTCCATGGGCTGTCGCCGGAGGGCGAGCCGAAACCGACATCACCGAAGCGCGACGCAGAGCGATCCACCACAGGCCACAAATTCAGCGGCGCTGCGGCACGACGGTCAATCCGCGCGCCGATCCGCCGCCGCCCGGCATACTAACGCGCTGATCCCGCGCGACTACGAGGGATCATCAGCCGACGCCGATCAACAGCCGGGCGCGTGGAGTCAGGCCTGCGCGCGGCACAAGGTCGCGCGCGCGGAAGAGAAAGCCAGCCGGGCGCGGCGGTGATGGCCGGGGGCAATGGGATTACCGCTCGCGTCTGACTTGGGCGAGCTTGCGTTGCCGCGCCAAACCCGCAAGGCGATCGCGGATTGTCCGAAACAGGCCCTCCGGCAGCATGCCGTAGGCCCACTGCCCCGGTGCGACAGGCAGAAGGTCCGGCCCCGGCCACTCGAACCTGTTCACCTCTGACAGGATGACCCAGGATGGCTCCGGGTCGAGGCCGAGACGGCGCTTGGTCAACGGTGGAATCTCGACGGCCGCGGTGGCTTCGCCAGGCTTCCGGTGCGTGATTGGGGCAACGAGGACCGTCTTGCCGTGAGCGTCGTCAGCCTCCACCGCCAGCACGACGACGGAGGGGCGGTACTTGGTGCCTTCCTCTCGACCCTGCCCCGCGTCGCGCTTCCAGAGGTAGGCGTAGCTGATGACGAGTCCGGGCTGCGGATCAGGAATCCGCGCCATGCCCGGTCGGCAACTCGTGATTGTATTGAGCGGCTTCGGCCGGTGGCTCGGCGCGGCTGATCGCGTCGATTTCGGCGTCCGAAAGCTCCTCTACGGCAAGTGCTTGACGATCCCGCCGCTTGAGGCGCTCATACTCGTCGACCGAGAGGATCCCCAGCCGGTCCCTCCCATTCCGCGTGATCGCCAGCGGCGCCTTCAGCGCGTCGTCCTGACACCGCCCGAAGTTGCGCTGGAACTCCCGCGATGTGATTCGTTGCATGCCACATACTCCCGCTGAAGCCATCCGCAGTATACGTATTGTCAGACATTCACCAAGGGTCTAAGCGTTCCTGAGTTCTGGGTGCGCGGCGGCTTCGGCGCCGAGGTCGCGGCCATGGTGGTGGACAAGGCCTTCGACTACCTCGACGCCCCCGTCGCCCGCCTCGGCGCCCCCCACACGCCGATGCCCTACAACGACCGCCTCGAGCTCGAGGTCATCCCCTCGCAGGAGCGCATCGTCGAGGCCGTGCGCGCGCTGCTGTAGCGTCTGGCCGACCGGGGCGCCATCACGCTCCGCGCCCTGCC
>JAPOPO010000304.1 GCA_026712885.1 Rhodospirillales bacterium
ATCGGAGGTGAGGCGGTGGTCTCGGCATGGCGGTCGGGGCCGGCACCGTCGAGGGAGCGCCTTGCGGAATCGGCTCGGGTATCCAGCCAGCGCTCGACATCGGCTGCGACGGCGTCGTTATCACCGGTGTAGGTGCTGTGCAGCCAGCGGGTGATGCTGGAGGCGTGTCTGCCGATCTGGTCTGCGGCGCGGGCTGTGCTGAGACCGGACTGTTCGAGCTCGATCTGGAAGGCGGCGCGCAGGTCGCGCTTCTCCCCTTGTGGCTCCAGGTGTGCGACTTGTCCCATACAGGGTTCTCCTCTGAGTAAGGCCGCATGGAGGCCGGCCCATGCCGGCCCCCTTCAGAACGCAGGCGAAGGCGCTGCCTGCGCGGTGGACGTGCGTCCGGTTGCCGAACGTGCTGGATGCGCACTGGAGGCGAGTGTGTTCACCCGCCAACGGCGAGGGCTCCAGTGCGATGTAAAGGGAGTGAGCGAAGCGAATGCCGGCCTTGCCGACGACGCGCCGGCTGGTGCCAACGGGGCGGCGGACTGGCACCGCATGGAAGACTTCGCCGATGCGGAGGGTGAGCTTGTCAGTCGGGCGCGTAGCTCTTGCCAGGCTCACTTCTCGTCTTTGAGGAACAGCGCCCCGGCTGCGGCCAGGGATGCGTTTGTCGCTGCATGCTTCGGTGAGGCGGCGGCCTTGTCCTTCTTGTCCGCCGCCTTCGCCGCTCGGCCTGCCTGCGTGAGTGACGGCGTCTGGTACCCCTTGCCCTGGCTTGGCAAGGCAACGACGCAGCCGGCCTCGATCCCGGCATGCGCGAGAACCTGATCCATTGTGTCCCGGGCTTCTGGCTCTTCATGAGATCGCGTGCCCGCTTGCGCGCCGCCTTGCGACTGGCCTTGTAGCTCTCCGTCATGTGGGCAGCGATGGCGGCACGGTCCGCTCCGGTGCCGCCCGGATCCTCGGCCACACAGACAAAGTTGCCATCCTTGCGATAGACGAAGATCCGGTCAGGGTCAGCGGCGTCTCGCCGGATGTGCACCCGCTCGCCCACCAGCGGCCCGAGCTCTCCGGCGATATAGTCGGCGTTGTCGAGGCGGATGCCGGCCTTGCGGACCGTGCGCCAGCCGCCACCCGCAGGCTCCGCCAGCAACGCGTCCAGCGCACGCTCGTCGTGGATCCGGCGTGCCGGGTGCGGCCACGAGGCGCGGCGGGCAAAAGGCGAGACACCGCCCAGTCCGCCATGGGGCCGGCGGCCATAGACCGCGTCGCACCATCTGTCGCAGCGCTCCTGCAACATTTCTGCAGTGAGTTCTGCGCCGTAGACCGCAGCGTCATCCTCCCCGCGTCTGGCAGGAAAACTCTTGCGGGAGCGGAGCGCCTGCGCCTGGGCCACGTCGTGCCCGGTGAAGCCGGGCAGAGTGGCAAACAGGTCCCGCGTCAGCGTGCCCAGAAAACGCTCAACGAAGGGCTTGGCCTCAGGCGTGTAGGGTAGGCAGGGACGGTGCTCGATCTCCAGGTCGGCCAGTACGCCCTGAACATGGCGCGAGGTGTAGTCCTTGCCCTCATCTGTACGCACCGGCTCCGGCACGCCCCATTCGAGGATGCAGCATCGCAGAAGCGTCGCGATGGCCGTGGCCCGGCTGGTCGGTACGACCAGCACCCGTGCCTGCCGGCTCCAGATGTCGATGGCGGCGACGATGGCGTAGCGCTTGCCGTCGGCGCAGATCACGTCAGCAGGGGTGCTGTCCAACTCCCAGAGCTGATTGAGGCGCAGGACAGGAGCAGCCGCATCGCCGCCGGCCGGTTTGTGGCGTGAGCGGTCCAGATCGGGATGGGTAACAGCGAGCAAGGCTCTCGCGTCCTCTCTCCGCCAGGGGCGCAGCCATGCACGGACGGTCTGCACCTTCGGCGCCCTTCCGTGCCTTGCGAGCAGCGTGCGGTGAGCGTGGGAGGCCGTGAGGTGGTCGCCAAGGCCGAAGAGGAGAGCCTCCAGCGTCTCCTGCATCTCGTCATCGATCAGGGAAGGCCGTCCGGGACGCCTGGCATCCAGAAGTGCGGCGACGCGGGCGCCTCTGGGCAGGCCCCGCACCTTGCGGCGCCAGCGTCCGAGAACGCCGCTGGCAATGCCGGCCTCCTTCGCCGCCGTTGCATCGGCCTTGCAGCGCGGCACTCCGAGCGCGATCAGGTCCTCGGCGCGGCGGACGGCGGCGAGGCGGGCGCGGGCTTTGTCGCGCTGGTCCTCGTGGGCGCGTTCCCACGCAGCCTCGTCGGCGAGGAGGACGCCTGTTTCGGCATCGTAGTAGGCGCGGGCTTGAGGATCGTAGACAGCGCGCTCGCACCCGCCGAGCGCGGCTGTCGCGCCAGAGGCGCGCGGAATAGGAGCATCGGCAGAGCGGGACCCTTGCACGGGCGTTGAATCATCGGTGCTGCTCGGTCCGTGCAAGGGCGCTGCATCAGGCGGGCATGGCGAGTGCGCCGGAGCTCCATCGGTGCCCCCCGGCTCTCGCAGTGGGACTGCAGGGTCGTGTCCCCCGGCGTGGTGTAGGAGCGTTGCGCTCTACGCGGCTTCCGGCGTTTTGGGCCGGGATGGTCAGGCTGCCACGGGTGGCAGCTTGACGGGAACATTGTCGCTCACTGGCGCGATGGATTCGAGGG
>JAPOPO010000604.1 GCA_026712885.1 Rhodospirillales bacterium
AGGTTCGGGGAGAGCGACTGGCCCGTGCAGCCGCGGAGCAACCGCACGGGCTTTCGGCTCGACGGGCCGGCCTGGAGCTTTGCCGAGAAGGCTACCGACAAGCGCCCAGAGCACGGCGAGGACCCGTCCAACATTCTCGACCACGGCTATCCGGTGGGCGCGGTCAATCTCTGCGGCCAGACGCCCATCATCCTGGTCAACGACGGGCCCAGCACCGGCGGCTTCATCAATCCCTACACCGTGCCGTCGGCGGCGTTCTGGAAGCTCGCGCAGTCGAAGCCGGGGGACGTCTACCGCTTCAGCGCCGTATCGGTGGAGGAGGCGCAGGACAAGCGCCGCGCGATCAACCGCCTCATCGCGGCGGCGAGCATCGAGACGGTGTGAGCCGAAGTGCCGAAGGCTACTGGGCGAGGCGCTTGATCTCGGGGGAGGCGGCGATCTTGCCTTCCCTCACGTAGCTCTCGTGATTGCGCTCGATCGTCTTCGGATCGTAGACGTAGTTGACCAGCAACCCCGCTGAATCCGACAGTCCTTTCTCCGAAACGTCGCCAAGCCAGTTGAGACGCTCGAGCCGGGCGCCGTTCCGCAGGTGGAAGCGTGCCACGGGATCGCGCGGGCGGCCGCGTGACTTGGCTTCCAAGAGGTAGCGGGCGCAGAGCCGGGTCAGCGGCTCCCGCACGTCTGCCTCGGCGTCCGCGCTCGTGTGCCAGTCCGACTCCGAGAGGCGATCGATCGCCGTCTCCTCCTGGTCCGAGAGCGCGCCCTCCGACTCCTCTACAAGAGAAGCGAGCCAGGCGCGGAATCCCGGAACGGGTGAGAGAGTCGCGAAAGTCTTCAGCCCCGGCAGCTCCTGGGCCAGCTCGACCACGACCTGCTTGATGAGAAAGTTGCCGAAGGAAATGCCCACCAGACCGACCCGGCAATTGTTGATCGCGTAGAAGATCGCCGTGTCGGCTTTCGCTGGATCGAGCATCTCACCGGGGTCGGAGATCAGCGGCTGAACGGCGCTCGCCATGCCCCGCACCAGCGCCACCTCCACGAAGATCAGCGGCTCGTCGGGCAGCGCGGGGTGGAAGAAGGCGAAACAGCGCCTGTCGTCGGCGAGGCGGCGCTGCAGGTCGGCCCACCCGGCCATGGGATGCACGGCCTCGTAGGCCATGATCTTTTGCAGGAGCGCCGCCGGGCTCTCCCAGTCGATCTGCTCCAGGTGCAGGAAGCCCCGATTGAACCAGGACGTGAGCAGGTGAACGAGGTCGACGTCCACCGCCTTGAGGGAGGGGTCATCGGGCAGCAGCGTGAGCAGGTCCTCGCGCATCGCGACGATGGTGGCAGTGCCGTTCGGCGCCATGTTGATGCGGCGGAAGAGCTCCTGCCGGGGTGGCTCGACCGCCGCCGTGAGGGCCGTGAGCGTGTCGCAGCCGGGCGCCTGCTTGTAGCGGTCGCTCGCCGCATGAATCGCCGCCGGGCCCGGCCCGTAATCCGCCGCGAGCGTCGCGAAAAAGGCGTGCTTCTCCGCCGCGCTCATCGCGCCATAGGCGTCGGCCACGTCGCGCGCGAGCGCCGTGCCTGACGCCTCGCCCCGCGTCGACAAGAGCGCCTCGCAGAGTGCGCCCGGCGAGCGCTCGCGCAGCCTGCCCGCAGGCGGGCCGCGCCGCAGCAGTTCGCGGCCGGCGTCCGCCACGGAGTTGAGCACCTGGTTCAGGCGCGATCGACTCATGCGTCTCGGCTCCCCAGCGCGAGAGTTGCCTGCTGCACACGCATATGGTGCCGCGGCGCCCCCGGCGCCACAGTCAAGTTGGGGAGGCCCGGCGCGGCGCCGCCCGGGCGCCGGGTCAGTTCATGCCGACGAAGTCGCTTGCCGTGATCAGGTCGGCGTAGAGCGGCATGATCTCCACCATGGCGTCGTAGTTCTGGTCGGTGAAGCCGCTC
>JAPOPO010000481.1 GCA_026712885.1 Rhodospirillales bacterium
AGCAGGCGCGTGTGCATCAGGCAGACGGAGCCCGCCGGGCCCACGCAGGTCTCGGCGAACGGCACGCTCGTGGCGGCCACGTCGTCCGCGACCGCGCCGGTGAACACGCCCTCGTGCCAGTGGCTGTGGATGGGCCCGCGGTGCGTGCCGGCGACGACCTGAAGCGGCCCGTTCTCCTCCGTGACCTCGTCCACCATGAGCAGCGCCGTGACAACGTCGTCGTTGCTGTGCGGGGTAAACGCGAAGTCCTGGTGCCACTTGACCTCGGTGTGCGCGCCCGGGAGCTTGGAGTTGATCTTGGTGTGGTGCAGCTTCACGTTGGGCCCGATGAGGTCGGCGACGCAGTCGACCATGCGGCTCTCCAGCGAGGCCGCGAGATAGGCTTCCGAGACCTCCACCGGTGCGTTGACCCGGCGAAGGCTCGGCTTCTCGCTGCTGTGGCCCGTCTCGAGGTCGAAGCGGGGCCGGCCGTCCAGTGTGTCGCCCCAGGCCGCATCGTGGGCCCGGCTCTCCTCTACCCACGCGGCGAAATCCTGCTTCAGCCGCGTCAGCAGGACGGCATCCACCGCATCCTCGACCATCAGATAGCCGTGTTCATGGAAGAACGCGCACTGATCGGGGCTAAGTTGAGGCATGGGGGCTCCGGCAGGTCGAGCGGGCGACGCGTTCATGGTAGCCCGAATTTCTCACCAGGCTCATGGCGAAAAA
The DNA here is from genome assembly GCA_026712885.1 of Rhodospirillales bacterium. Classification (GTDB taxonomy): domain Bacteria; phylum Pseudomonadota; class Alphaproteobacteria; order UBA828; family UBA828; genus WTGU01. The sequence continues at coordinate 709 of JAPOPO010000481.1, forward strand.
TCCGGACCGGAACCGTACTTCGGCATTGAATAGATCGTTCAGGTCGATGCGCTCAGGGTTCCACTGCCTTCCGGCTGCACCGCTCTGGCAGCGAGGTCGCGCAACAAGTGTTCCGCGCGCTGCCGCTTCTCTTCGTTGGGATCGCGCTGCACGATGCGTAGCAGCGCGTCGCGCGCCGTCACATCGCCGCTCTCGGCCATGGCGAAGGCCATCTCGTCGCGTCGTTCGTAGTAGCTCCGGTCGAGCGGCACAACGTGCGGGGATAGGGCCTCCCAGTAATACTTCTGGTCGTCGGAGGCCCAGCCTGCGTAGACCTCTTCCCACGTTCCGCAACCGGAATACGGGATCATGTTGGTATCGGCGACGGGCTGGCTCGCCGGCTGGTAGCGGGCATCGAAAGACTGACGCAACTGCCTTGAGCGATTGGGCAACGCGCGATGCACGGTGGTATCGGAGAAGATCAGCGCGTCGCCCGCCTCGAAGGAGCCGCTGACCCACTGGCCGGGGATCGGCACGCAGATGTCCATCCCGCCGGCGCCACCGCCGACCTTGGTGTCCAGCACGCCCGCAAGGTGCGAACCGGCCGCCACCGAAAGCACCCCCTTCTCTCGTGGGCAGTCGCCCAGCGGGACCCACATCGCGTAGCTGGTCGCGCCGCCGATGTGGACCTTGTCCTGATGCGCGCCGGTGGTGAAGTCGAAACTCTCGCTTTGCGGGAAGATGTTGCGTTGGACGAACATCGGATGTGCCAAGGCCGGCTCGCCGAATATCCCTTCGAAGAGCGTCAGCACATTCGGATGGGTCCTGAGCCGGTGCAGCGCTTCATCGGTCCACAAGCTACGGAACACCTGCATATAGCGTTCCTCGGGGTCCTTGCAGGCCGCCCCAGTGTTGGCGATGCCTTCCTCGACCGGACACGCCGGATCGAGCCAGCCGCCTGCCGCCGCCTTTTCCAGCAGACGCCGCTGAACCTCCTGCACCTCCTCACGCGGCAATAGCCCGCGCAGGAACAGGTAGCCGTCGCGGCGCAGCCGCTCGGCCAAGGCCGGGCCATTGCCGATGAGATCGGTCGAATCGAAAAACTCGTGCACAACATCCATTGCCGCTGTTCCTGTTCGCACCATCCGTGCGCCCTCAGTCGCCGAAATAGGCTGCCGCGATGTCGGCGGATTCGCGCAGCGCCTCGGGCGTGCGCCTGTCGCCGATGCGGCCGGTTTCCAGCAGGTAGACCTCCTGCGCAAGGCTCATGGCGAAGTTCGCGTTCTGCTCGGTGATCACAATGGTGAGCCCCAGCCTCTCGTTGAGATCCTTGAGCACGGCGGCGATCTCCAGGCAGACCCGGGGGGCGAGCCCCAGTGTCGGCTCGTCCACCATCAGGAGCTTGGGGCTCGACATCAGCGCCCGGCCGAGCGATGCCATCTGGCGCTCGCCACCCGACTGGGTCGCGGTCTCCTGGTTCTGCCGCTCCTCCAGTCGCGGGAACAGGTCGAAGACGGTGCGCAGATTGGCCTCGATCGCATCCCGTTTGCGGTAGGCGCCAACCAGCAGGTTTTCCTTCACCCCCATGAAGGGGAACAGATTGCCGCGCTCCGGCGCGTAGCCGATGCCGAGCCGGACGATCCGGGCCGGCGCCATGCGGCTGATGTCGCGGCCCTCGAACTCGATCCGACCGCGCCGCCGCGTGAGCCCGATGATCGAGTCCAGGAGCGTCGACTTGCCGGCGCCATTTGGGCCGACGACGGCGACAATCTGGCCGGCTTCCACCTCAAGCGAGACGCCGTGGAGCGCCTGCGCGCGGCCGTAGAAGACGTCGAGCTCGCCGATGCTCAGCAGCGCCACGGTTGTCTGCCCTCCCCGCTCCTATTGCCCGAGATAGGCATCGCGCACCGCCTCGTCGCGCACCACCTCGTCGAAGGTGCCCTCCGCGATGACCTCGCCGAAGGACATCACGATAACCCGGTCCACCAGCGGCGCGAGCGCGCGCAGATCGTGGCTCACGATGATGTAGGTGAGCCCGTCCTTGCGCTTCTTTTCGACCAGCAGCTCGGAAATCTGGGCGATCTCGCGCAAGGTCAGGCCGGCGAAGACCTCGTCCAGCAGCAGCAGCCTGGGCGCAACGGCGACGTTGCGCGCCATCTCCAGCCGGCGCAGGTCGCCCATGGCGAGCTCGCTCGGCAGCATGCCGATCTGCTCGTCGGAGAAGCCGACGCTGTTGCCGATTTCCGCCTCGGCCGCGTGGTCCGCTTCCTCGCCGATGAGCTTCCAGATATTGTCCGGCGCCATGCCGACGCGGATGTTGGCGCCCACGGACATTTCGGCGAAGGGCTGGGGCACCTGATAAGTGCGTGCGATGCCGCGCTTGACCCGCTCGTAGGTGGGTACGCGGGTGATGTTCTTGCCCTTGAACCAGATCTCGCCGCTGGTGGGTTTGAGCTCCGCCATGATCATGTTGAAGACGGTGGTCTTGCCGGCGCCGTTAGGGCCGATCAGGCCGAGCGTCTCGCCCTCCGCCACCTGGAACGAGATCCCCTGCACGGCGCGGATGCCGCCGAAGGTCATGTGGAGGTCGCGCACCTCCAGTAGCGGGCCCGCCGTCGCGGTCCCCGCCGCCACTCCTGCATCTTGCGGCCGGCGTCTG
>JAPOPO010000460.1 GCA_026712885.1 Rhodospirillales bacterium
GCGTGTCCACGCGCTCGCACTCCGCGCCCACGCACCACGTCACGCCCCCGCAGCGCCCCGCCGCCTGCGCGGCGGCAAGTCCCCGCCCGCATTCCCGAACGGACCCCGAAGCCAGACCTCCGGCCCGCCAGGGTGCCGCGGTGGGCGAGTCCTGAACGGCGTCTCCGCGCACGATCGCAGCGTCCCCCGATTCGATGTCCGTGTCCGGGCGCCTCGCGCGGCTGGACGCAACAAACGCCCCGACCGCACCGCCTTCGCTGTTTGGGTCCGCCAGCGCATCGCGGGCGGCGGCCGACATGTTGGCGTCCGTGTGCCCCGTCTGCGCAACGTCCGTGCCAGCGAACCCCGGCACCGCCAGAGCCTGCTCCGCGTCCGTCGCCACGCCCCGCGCGGCCACCTGTCCGGCGGCGCCCAAGTTCCTCGCGGCGGCCTTGACCGCCTCGTCCGAGCCCTGTGCCGCGGCAATGCCCGCCGCACCCGCGGCCAGCAGAGCCGCTCCAGGCAGACCGGCGCTCGGCACAAGACTGACCATCCGACTCACGGCTCGATCCAGGCGGACCCGCACACGCGAACGCATTCGTTTCTTCAATTCGCTTCTCCTCTCAGGATCCCGAGGTGCCGGCGCGCGGTCTCCCGCCCCGGTTCCCCCTCCCGCGCAATGGCTTCAAGCGCGGCTTCAAGGCCGATGTTCCCCGTCACCAGATCGTGCGCCGGCGCGGAATCCGCCGAACAGCCGGGCGATTCGCACGGCGCCACCCCGCCCGGCACCACCGCCACTGCGGGCACATGAGCGATGCGGAACAGCCTGAACAGCCTGGGGTCGATCGTCGCGCCCGCGCCGTCGTCCGGGCCGCGGGCCGCGAGCCGCCGAACCGTGGCCTCAAGCCCGCCTTCGGCCATTCCCCGCAGGACCAGCGGCGTGCCGATTCGCGCGGCCTGCCGGCTCCATTGGCGCCAGCTCGCTTCGGGTATCGACAGGCTCGCGAACACGATCACTTCAGCCGTGGCCGCTTGCGCGGCAGCCAAACGCCCACCCGGCAAACTTCGTCCGTTTTCGCCCGGGACGGGGCCGGCGACCGTCGAACCGGCATCCGACAGCGCCTCCCCGATCACCGTGTCGGCCCATCCAGCCAGGTCCTCGACATCCTCGCCCGATCCGCCCAGCACAGCCTCCACCAGCGCGCGCGCCTGCGCGTTCATGTCCTCGCGGACATCGGCGGGTTCCTGCGCGTCCTGCGCCTGCGCCGCGAAGGCGGCGCTCACCCACAATGCGGTCCCTATCCATGCGATTCCTGCGTTTATCCGGGCCATCTCAGAGCACGCAACAGTTGCGTTTGCGAAAGAGCAGGTACCCGAAGTTTTCCCCGGAAACCGGCAGCTCGCGCATCGATTCCCACAGCACCGAAGAACGCCCGGTGGGGTTGCAGCCCAGCAGGGGTGACGTCGCCGGGACCGGCTGGCTCATCTGCCAGCGGTACTGGGACTTCTTGATGATCGGCATGGGATAGGACCCACACAGCGCCGCCGCGCCGGA
>JAPOPO010000074.1 GCA_026712885.1 Rhodospirillales bacterium
CGAGATCTCGTCCTCGCCGCCGGCGAAGAAGCGGCCGCGGCGGTCAACCTTGCCGTCGTTGAAGAGCGTGCGCGGCTCGTCGGCATCGACCAGGGCGATCAGCTCGGTCTCACCGCTGTCGAGGTCCATGAAGTAGAAGCCGTCCCGCATGGTCAGCACGCCGCCGCCCTGCTCCCGGAGCGCAAACGCGCCCACGGTCTTGGGCAGGGTCCAGGTGCGGGTCTTGCCAGTGCGCGGGTCGAGGCGCCAGACCTCCTTGTCCAGCATGTCGACCCAGTAGAGGACGCCGTCTGCCGGATCCCAGACCGGCCCCTCGCCGAGATAGTTGCCCGCCTCCACCACGCATTCGATCTTGACCATCGCGGCCTCCCCCTGCCTTCTGACGCTCCCCGCCCGCCGGCGCAGGGCCGAGCGGGACACGAGCCGGGACCGGGCAACTATACGCCCGAATGCACGGGCGCGGAGCCTGCGTGGCCGCGCGTCAGCACTCCATGACCCGCACGTGACCCTCCCCGCCGTAGGCGAGCAGGTGACGGTCGCGGGTCACCAGCGTGTGGCCTAAGGCCCGCGCCGTCGCGGCGAGAATGCGGTCCACCGGATCGGCGGACGGCGCACCGGGAAGGACGCACGATTGGATCAGCACCGGGGGCGGCAGCGCCGCGAGTGCCACCCCCGGCAGAGCGAGGACACGGTCGAACCACGCTTCGGGGTCCATCGAGAGCGCGATCTTGTTCTTCGTCACGAGCATGGCGATTTCCCACGCGGTCATCGGGGAGAGGGCGAGGCCTCCGCCATCTGCGTATGCCTCCCGCAAGGCGCTCGCGGCCGGCTCCCGCAGCGGATCGCCGTTTGCGATCCAGATGACCGCGCAGGTGTCGAGCAGATAGACGGGCATCGCGGGCTACCGGCCAGCTTCCCAATCCACCTCGACCGGCGCAGTCAGGTCGGTCCCCTCCTTGATCGTCACCGTGCCCTTGAGGGCTCCGAAGACGAGTGAGAAGGACGCGGCCTCGGCGGCTGCGGGGCCGGCCACCGCATCCCGAAGCTCCCCACTACCCGACTTGGCCGCCGGCCCGTATTGCGCGGCCTTGCGAAACACCAGCGTGTGCGCCGCCATATCCACCTCCGCCGTTGTGTATCCCGATTCCAGCCACACGCGGGTCATGACGTTGTTCGTGGGGTTATTGGACCACCAGGCCCGGTGAGTGAATGCCGATTGCGGCAGTTTCGCGCCGATGATCTGCTCGATGTCGGCGAACGTCATGGGCACGGCCTCCTGGCCTGAGCCGCGCAGGTGATCCGCCAAGGGTGCATATTTCGGCATGGCGGTTCTCCTTCACAGGTGTTTCTTGGAGAGTATGTGTGTGTAACACACACTCATTGCTCATACCAAACAGTAAATTTTGGGCGGCGGCCGCGGCGGGCTCCGCCCCGTTGCCGCCTTGGGCGCCCCCGGCGTACTCTCGCGCGCCACCCGGTGCCGCTATGGGAGCGGCGCCCTTCCGAGCCGAGCCGCGATGACCGTTGAGGAGGCGCCCGGCCGCGGGCAGGCCCGCGTCATGGGGCTGATCGCACTCGCCCACGGCGCGAGCCACTTCTACCAACTCGCCCTGCCGCCGCTCTTCCCGCACCTCAAGGAAGCGTTCGCGGTCAGCTACACCGAGCTCGGCACGCTGATGACCGTGTTCTACGTGTCCTCCGGCATCACGCAGACTGGAGCGGGCTTCCTGGTGGACCGCTTCCCGGCGCGCCTGGTGCTGCTGAGCGGGCTTGCGCTGCTTTGCGTCGCGATCGTGCTGATGGGGCTCGCGCCCGCGCTCTGGGTGCTGTTCCCGCTTGCCGCGCTCGCGCGGCGCGCGCACCGCGCGTGTCCCACGCCCGACCTCTCC
>JAPOPO010000267.1 GCA_026712885.1 Rhodospirillales bacterium
ATTCGCGAGGCTCTCCAGGCTTTCCTCGCACGAGAGGTGCACCAGATAGGCCGGCACCTCCGCCACCTGCGCGAGGCCGATGCCCCGCATGGCGGCGATGCCTTCCGAGGCCCGGGGCCGCGAATCGGCGAAGGACGCCGCTCCATACTTGCCGTCCGCATTGAATCGCCGCGCCAGGCATTCGAGGCAGCAGGCGTCCTCGACGTGGAGCTTGACCGACCCGCCGTGCCGGCCGACCTGCGCCATCATCTGCATGAAGCCGTCGATGTACTGCTCGAACGTGCCCATCATGAAGATCTTGAAGCTGGTGTGGCCGTCCGTGATGACGTCGGGGATCTGCTGGATGGCGGCGTCGTCGGGCTCGAAGACGGCGACGTGAAAGCCGTAGTCGATGACGGCCTTGTCGCGGGCCTTCGCGTGCCAGGCCTCGATCGTCTCCAGCGGTGTCTCACCGGGGCCGGGCAGGGCATAGTCGATGAGTGTCGTCACCCCGCCGCAGGCCGCCGCGACGGTGCCGCTGTGGAAATTCTCGACCGATTGCAGGCCCTGGAACTCCACGTCGACGTGGGTATGAACGTCGACGGCGCCCGGCAGCAGGTAGAGACCCGAGACGTCGATCTCCCGCTCCGCCGGGCCGAGGTCGAAACCGAGGCGCGCGATCCTGCCCTTTTCGATGCCGATGTCGGCGTCGTAGGTGTCGGCGGCCGTCACGACCGTGCCGCCGCGCAGGATCAGGTCCATCTCAGGCCCTCCCCTCCCGACGGGCTCCGTGCCGCCAGGATCAGGGATCGAGGCGGACGACACCATCCTCCACCAGCACGCGGTCGTCGAGACGGACGGTGGGCCGGTAGATGACCATGTCGAGATGGACGGGGCAGCGCACCGTGCCGCCGTAATAGATGTTGTCGCCGAACGCGATGTGGACGTTGCCGCGCGCCTTCTTCTCCTCCTGAAAGCTGCCGTTGCGCAGGCACACGCCGTTGAGGCCGACGCCGAACTCGGCGACGTTGTCGGCGTCGGGCACCGTCTCCAAAATGTGGCGGAGATGCGCGGCCTCCGGCCCATCCCCGTTCACGCTCACGGCCTTGCCGCCCCGCACCTCCACGCGGATGGGGGTCGCCGGCCGGGCGATGCCGGTGCCGGGCCCGTCGATCACGATCACTCCCTCCGCTTGGCCCTCCAACGGGCGGGAGGACACCTCGCCGTCGGAGAAGGCCGCGTTCCTCCCCGGCTCGGTCGCGTAGCCGCACTCCACGACCACGGTGTCGAAGCCGATGGGTGCCGCGATGTCGGTACCGGCCTCCGTCGTGATGCGCATGGTGCGCCCGGCGGCCCAGATCGACGCCAGCGCCTGGCCTTCGGCATAGAGCGCCCGGTAGTCGGCCAGCGCGCCGCCGCCGGTGAAGTTATCGAGGCTGCGCATCACCATGGACATGGTGCGAATGCGCTTCTCCGTCAGGAGCTCCTTGACGCGTGCGGCATAGGCCGGCGCACCGCCCGAGCCGGTCAGGCTGATCAGCACGTCCGTCCGCTCGAAGGCCGCCTCAACCATCGGGCTGAGCTCGTTCTTTCGCTCCGACGGGCGCGAAGGCTGATGGAGGATGGCCCACTCCGCGCCGGCCGAGGCCGCGACATCCGCGAGCGCGCGGACCATCTCCATCGCGCTGTGATCGTCGACGACGATCGCCACGGTCTCGCCGGGCTTGATCGCGAGCAGCTCCCGCCCGACGAGGCGGGCGCTCTCGGCTACGTCGATGGTCGCCGGCGCCACGGCTCGAGTCTCTGTCGGGGGTCGCTCGGCCCTAGTTCGCCTTCGCCGGCGGCGAGCCCTTGTCGAACTCGGGCAGGCCCTCGGGGAACTGGACCCAGGGATGCCTGCTCTCGTTCCAGACCACGCGGGAGGGTTCGCCGAAGCCGGGCTCGCCGAAGCAGCCCACCGCGACGCCGAAGTGATCGGGGCGAAGCTCGGCGAACCAGTAGACGCTCGTGCCGCACGCGGGGCAGAAGTTGATCGAGACCGTCAGGCCTGAGTCCGCGACCCGCGTGTAGATCCCCGCCTCGCCCTCCGCCGAGACCGCCTCCTTACGGAAGTATGCGCCGACGCCGAAGGGGCTGCCGGTGCGGCGCTGGCAGGCGAAGCAGCTGCAGGCGACGACGAGGTCCGGATCGCCGGCCGTCGTCACCCGCAGCCCGCCGCAGCCGCATGTCGCCTGGTGAGTGTCTTCGCTCGCCATGGGAGCCTCCGCCGCTCGGTTCAACTGTCGCACCTTAGCCCCCCGGTTGGCGCTCGCATACCGCGCGGATAGGGTGCGGAGACCATGCGCCCGGCGATCCTCAATCCGCTGTTCGCGCCGGCGACGGTGCTGCCGGGGGTCGGCGCCCGCACCGCTGCGGCATATGAGCGTCTGGCCGGGCCGCTCGTGGTGCACTTGCTGTGGCACCTGCCCTCCGGGCTGATCGACCGGCGCCATGCGCCGAAGGTCGCCGAGGCCGAGGCCGGCACCACGGCGACGCTTACGGTCCGGGTCGATCGCCACCAACCCTCGCCCGACCGTCGGCGCCCGGCCAAGGTCCATTGCTCGGACGAGACCGGGACCCTCACCCTCGTCTTCTTCCACGCGAAGGGCGACTGGCTGCGGCAACGACTGCCCGAGGGATCGGTGCGGGTGGTGAGCGGGCGCGTCGAGCACTACGGCAGCGAGATCCAGATGGCGCATCCCGACCACGTCGCGCCGCTGGATCAGCGCGAAAGCGTGCAGACGGTCGAGCCCATCTATCCGCTGGCGGCGGGGGTCCCGCTGAAGCCGATGACCCGCGCGGTGCGCGCCGCGCTCGCGAAAGTGCCGGCGCTTGACGAATGGATCGAGCCCCGCTTGGTGGACGCCCGCCGCTGGCAGCCCTGGAACCAGGCGCTCGCAGCCGCGCACGCGCCCGAAAGCGCCGCCGACCTGGAGCCCGACACCCCTGCCCGCTCCCGCCTCGCCTATGACGAACTCCTGGCGAACCAACTGGCGCTGGCGCTGGTCCGCCGCTCGGCCAGAGGCGGGCGCGGCCGTTCCATCACGGGCGACGGCAAGCTCCGCGCCAAATTGGAGAAAACGCTCCCCTTCACGCTGACCGAAAGCCAGCGCGCCGCTGCCGCCGAAATCGTCGAAGACCTCGCGAAGGAACGCCGCATGCTCCGCCTGCTGCAGGGCGACGTCGGCAGCGGCAAGACCGTGGTGGCGCTGCTCGCCATGCTGGTCGCCGTCGAGGCCGGCGCGCAGGCTGCCCTGATGGTGCCCACGGAGCTGCTGGCCAACCAGCACGCGGAAACGCTGGGTACGATGTTGGCGGAGAGCGGCGTCTCCCTCGCCCTGCTCACGGGGCGGGAGAAGGGCCGCGCCCGCGAGCGGACACTGGCGGCGCTGGCGGCTGGCGAGGTCGATATCCTGGTCGGCACCCACGCGCTCTTCCAGAAGGGCGTGGAGTTCAAGGACCTCGCGCTCGCCGTGGTCGACGAGCAGCATCGCTTCGGCGTGCATCAACGCATGCTGCTCGCGCGCAAGGGGCCGGCGGCGGACCTGCTGGTGATGACCGCGACCCCGATCCCGCGCTCGCTCGTGCTCACCGCCTACGGCGACATGGACGTCTCGCGCATCGAGGGGCGCCTGCCGGGCCGGGCCGCCGTCGCAACCCGCGCCATGCCGCTGGACAGGCTGGAAGAGGTCGTCGTCGCCGTGCGCCGGGCGCTCGCCACCGGCGCCAAGGTCTACTGGGTCTGCCCGCTGGTGGAGGAGTCGGAGGCGGTGGACCTCGCCGCCGCGACCGACCGCCACGCCAGGCTAGCGGAGGCCTTCGGCGCGCGCGTCGCGCTGATTCACGGCCGCATGAAGGGGCCGGAGAAAGACGCCGCCATGGCCGCCTTCGCGGGCGACGGCGCCGACATCCTGGTGGCGACGACGGTGGTCGAGGTCGGGGTCGATGTTTCAGCGGCCACCATCATGATCGTCGAGCACGCGGAGCGTTTTGGGCTCGCCCAGCTTCACCAGCTGCGCGGGCGGGTCGGGCGCGGGGCGAAGCCGGGGACCTGCCTGCTGCTCTACGCCGCGCCGCTCGGCGAGACGGCGCGCTCGCGGATCGCCATCC
>JAPOPO010000206.1 GCA_026712885.1 Rhodospirillales bacterium
GGGTTCGGGCAGCGGCGACGGTCTTGCACTGGACCTCCCTTATGCCGCACAAGACGGCACTGGATAATACCGCCTATCCGCTCAGGATCGCCCGCTTCGACCGGGAGACCATCGAGGCGCGGGTGCTTGCCGTGAGCGAGCATTTCGAACTCACCGACCTTCTCACGCTGCGCCCAAAGAAGCTCACCGACGTTCAGTGCTACAAGATCGGCCTTGCACGCGCGCTGGTGCGCGACCCCGGGGTCTACCTCTTCGAGCTGCCGACAGAGGAAGACCCGGTCCTGCGCAGGCTCGCGATCAGCGAGATGAAGCGGCTCAGGGACGAGTTCGGGCGCACCGTGGTCTATGCCACCGGCGCCGTCGATGACCTGGACGACCTCGCCGACTGGGTCGTCGTCCTCGACGAAGGGCGCAGGCTGCAAATGGGCAGCCCGGAGAGGATCGTCAAATGGCCCGCCTCGCGCCGGGTCGCCAAGCTCTTCGGCGCGAAACTCCGCGCCGCGCGCGTGATGGGCTGGGAGCAGGACGCGGTCACGGTGCGTCTCAAGGACGGCGCCATCGTCACGATTCCGTGCGAGAGCGACGAGGTGGCGGCCGGCGAGCGCGCCACGCTCGCCATCTGGCCGGAGCACATCGAGCGCGAGGGTGAGACGGTGGGCTACCCGCCCGAGCACTGCTACCTGTTCGACGAGCGCGGGCACCTGGTGGCGGGTCCCGCAGGGCCACCGCCGAAGCGAAAGACAAAGGGTACGTCCAAGCGGCGATAAGTGTCGAGCCCGGCGTATTCTTGCGTGCTGCGGCAGCACCATATCGAGTCACAGTAATGCTCGCCGGCAATCTCAAAACACAGCACGACGTGCCCAATATATAGGGGAAGTAGGCCCAACTGCTACAATATATTGTAAGTATTGGGGGGAATAAGAGAGGTTGCAGTCGGTTGAATAACGTAGTGTTTAGCGCACTCTCGTTGCTATTCTTGCGGCGGGCGCACTAGAATGAGGCGTTAAAGCCTGCCCCCAACGGATTTTCCATCAGATGATCGACCACGCCGCCGCGCGCCGTAACATGGTCTCCGGCCAGATCAGGACCAACCGCGTCACCGACGAGCGGCTGATCGAGGCGATGGAGGAGATCCCTCGCGAGCGCTTCGTTCCGCACGCCAAGCGAGGCGTCGCCTACGTGGACGAAGACGTGGAGATCGCTTCCGGCCGCTACCTGATGGAGCCAATGGTGCTCGCCCGGCTGCTGCAGGAGGCCAACATCGCGGCGGATGACATGGTTCTCGATGTCGGCTGCGGCACGGGCTACGCCTCGGCGGTGATGGCCCGCCTCGCCGGCACCGTGATCGCGCTGGACGTCGATGAATCGCTTGCAGCCGAGGCCGAACGTGCATTGAGCGCTGTCGGCGCCGACAATGCGATTGTCGTGACCGGCCCACTCGCCTACGGCTGTGCCCCACAGGCACCCTACGACGTGATCCTGGTGGGCGGCGCGGTCGATCATCTGCCGCAGGCGTTGGCGGACCAGCTGGCCGAAGCAGGCAGGATCGTGGGCGTCGTGCGTGAGCCCGGCACGGTGGGACAGGCGACCCTCTGGGCGCGGCACCGGGGCACACTCTCCAGCCGCTCCCTGTTCGAGGCGACGCTGCCGCCACTTCCCGGCATCGCCCGGCCGGCGCAATTCGAGTTCTAGGTCCATGCAGGGCGAGATTCCGGCGCTCTCGGTCGGTGATTTGGCGGCACTGCGCGCGGGCCCGGAGGCATACGCGCTGCTCGACGTGCGCGAGCCCTGGGAGGTGGCGCTCAGCGCGCTGCCGGAGGCGCTGACCATCCCCATGAACGAGCTGCCCGACCGGCTCGAATCGTTGCCGGCGGATCGGCCACTGGTGGTGCTTTGCCACCACGGGCAGCGGAGCGGTCAGGTTACCGCATGGCTTCGCCGGCACGGCTACGACAATGCGGTCAACCTGGAAGGCGGCATCGACGCCTGGGCTCGCACGGTCGATCCCGCCATGCCGACCTACTGAAGGGAGCGGCCCATGACTCGCAATCGACGGCACTCCTTGATCGGAACGATCACTATCGGCGCACTGGCAGGCGCGCTCTTTGCTGGCGCGTCGGCGTTCACCCAAGGCGCCGCTGCGCAGACCCTGGAGGACGCGCTCGTCTTCGCCTACCAGAATAACCCGGCCTTGCAGGCCGAGCGTGCCAGGCTCCGGGCGGTGGACGAGGAGGTGCCGGCAGCACTGGCCGGCTGGCGCCCCACGGTCGAGATCGCAGGCGATCTCGGCGCGTCCTACAGCAAGACCGAGGGGATGGTTCCCAATGCCGGCAGCCACACCGTCGCCCCCTACGGCGTCGGGCTCACAGCGACCGCACCCGTCTACCAGGGCGGACGGGTCTCCGCTCAGATCGATTCGGCCGAAAACCGGGTCAACGCGGGCCGAGCGCAGCTCCAGACGGTCGAGCAGACGATATTGCTCGACACGGTGACCGCCTACATGGACGTGCTCCGCTACCTGTCCGAGATCGAGCTCAGCCGCAGCAGCGAGAGGGTGGTACGCCGCCAGCTCCAGGCGGCAAGGGACCGGCTCGAGGTCGGCGAGGTGACGCGGACCGATGTGGCGCAAGCCGAGGCGCGGCTGGCACAGGCGGGAGCGGAACGGGTAGCGGCCGAGGGCGGCATGATGTCTGCCCGCGCCATGTATCAGCAGGTGGCAGGTCAGGCGCCAGGCAGGCTGTACTGGCCACCCGTACCCATGGGTCTGCCCGAAACGGAAGAGGACGCTCTGGCGGCTGCCAACGACGCCAATCCGTCGATCACGGCGGCGTCGTTCATCGCGCAGGCGGCGCAGGCGGATATCGAGACGGCAGCCGCGGCGCTCAGGCCGCAGGTCTCTATCGTCGGCGACTTGCGCCAGCGCTTCGACACCTCCGACCTCATCGAGCAGACCACCGATGCCTCGATCAGGGCCGGCGTGCGTGTACCCCTCTATCAGGGCGGTGCCGCGAACGCGCGCGTCCGCCAATCGAAGCAGATCGCGGCGCAGCGGCTTCTCGAGCTGGATCAATCGCGGCGCACGGTGCAGGAGCAGGTCGCCCACGCCTGGAGGGCGCTCACGTCGGCGCGGGCGCAGATCACCGCGTTCGAATCGCAGGTGGCGGCTGCAGCCGTTGCGCTGGACGGCGTTGAGCAGGAGACGCAAGTGGGCTTGCGCACCACGCTCGACGTCCTGGACGCCGAACAAGAGCATTTCAAGGCACAGATCAATCTGGTACGGGCGAAGCGGGAGGAGGTCGTCGCCGCCTATCAGCTGAAGGCGGCGGTCGGCGCATTGACGGCGCAGCAGCTCGGGCTCCCGGTCGATCTGTACGATCCGGAGGAGCACTACCGGAGGGTGCGCGAAAACCCTGGCGAGTGGTTGTGGTCGGAGGAGTGACCGCCGCGACGGCGGAGGAGTGAGGACATGGAGAAGCCGGCGGCAGCCGAACACCCGATCAACGACGTGATGCGTCGGCGCTGGAGCCCGCGTGCCTTTGAGCCGCGCCCGATGCCCCGCGCGGACATTCTCACGCTGCTGGAGGCAGCGCGGTGGGCAGCGTCGAGCTTCAACCAGCAGCCCTGGCACTTCCTGGTCGCGACCAGGGACGACGAAGAGCGCTTCGCGCAGCTGCTCGATTGCCTGGTGCCGGGCAAC
>JAPOPO010000621.1 GCA_026712885.1 Rhodospirillales bacterium
ACCTCGTAGCCCTCCATCGCCGCCTGGAGCGCGCAGATTGGGTCGATCTCGGTCACGCAGACGCGCGCGCCCTGCCCGCGCAGCGACGCCGCACAGCCCTTGCCGACATCGCCATAGCCGTTCACCACCGCGATCTTGCCCGCGAGCATCACGTCGGTCGCCCGCTTGATGCCGTCCACCAGGCTCTCGCGGCAGCCGTAGAGGTTGTCGAACTTCGACTTGGTCACCGAATCGTTCACGTTGATGGCGGGCGCGCCCAAGGTGCCCTTCTGCTCCATCTCGTAGAGCCGGAGCACCCCGGTCGTGGTCTCCTCCGAAATCCCCTTGATGTCCGCCATCAGCGACGGATGGTCGTCGTGCATGACCTTGGTGAGGTCGCCGCCGTCATCCAGGATCATGTTGGGGCGCCAGCCGTCGGGGCCTTCGATGGTCCGGCCGATGCACCAGTCGTATTCCTCCTCGGTCTCACCCTTCCAGGCGAAGACCGGGACTCCGGCATCGGCCATGGCGGAAGCGGCGTGGTCCTGGGTCGAGAAGATATTGCAGGAGCTCCAGCGCACGTCCGCGCCCAGCGCCCTCAGCGTCTCGATCAGGACGGCGGTCTGAATCGTCATGTGCAGGCAGCCGGCGATGCGCGCACCCGCCAGCGCCTGCGCCTCGCCGAACTCGGCACGGAGCGCCATCAGCCCCGGCATCTCGGTCTCGGCGATGGCGATTTCCTTGCGACCCCAGTCGGCGAGCGAGAGGTCCTTCACCTTGTAGTCGGCACCGTGCGTCATTCCTGGTTCCTTGCCCGCCTGCGCGGCGTGCTTGCCGCTGCCGGCGCGGCTTGTAGCACCGCCGCCGGGGGCTCACAACAGGAGTCGCCTGTCACCGGATGCGATCTCAAGAATCGCCGGGAAAGGCGTCGATCAGCTTCGCGATGCGGCCTGCCTCGGTCTGGTTCAGCAGCTCCTCCGCATGGCGCGCCGCCGCTGCGGCGTCGAGCGCGAGGATGCGCTGCTTCACGCGCGGAACATTCAGCGGCGCCATGGAGAGGTCGCGCAGGCCGAAGCCCAGCAACATTGCGGTGAAGCGAGGGTTGCCCGCGAGCTCACCGCAGAGATTGACCGGAATGCCGGCTCGCCGGGCCGCGTCGGTGGCGAAGCGGGTGAGCCGGAGCACTGCGGGATGGAGAGGGTCGTACAGGTGCGCGACCTGATCGTCGCCGCGGTCGATCGCGAGCGTGTACATGGTGAGGTCGTTGGTGCCGAGGGAGAAGAAATCGCATGCATCGGCCAGCGCATCGGCCGCGAGCGCCGCGCCCGGCGTCTCGATCATGATGCCGAGCGGCGGCGCATCGGCGATCGCCACCCGCTTGCGGGTCAGCCGGCGAACCATCTTGTCCACGGCCTTCCGCACCTGCCTGATCTCCTCCACCGAAGTGATCATCGGCACCAGAATGCGCACGGGCCCGTGAGAGCCGGCGCGCAGAATGGCCGCGATCTGCGCCTCCAGCAGTGCCGGCGCCTTGAGC
>JAPOPO010000083.1 GCA_026712885.1 Rhodospirillales bacterium
CAGCTGCGCGCCGTCGAGGCCGGCCAGCCCTTCGCCCTGCTGCAGGATGCGGGCATGCCCACGGCTAGGTTGGACGAGGTGGTGCGCTAGCGCGACGCCGACTTGCGCCAGGCGGTGCTGCACATGGTGGCCGACGAGCCGCGCCTCGCGGTCGAGGGACTCGGCAACGGCGTCCTGGAGACGGCGGGTGACGAGCTCGGCAGGAAGGCCGCGCAACTCTGGCTCGACCTCGATCCGTCCCTGCGCGCAGGGACGGCCATCCTCGCGCCCACGCACGAGCTGAGGGCCGAGATCAACGCCGCCGTCCGCCACGGCCTTGAGGACGAGGGCGTGCTGCACGGTCCCGCGCTGGAGATCGAGCGCTACGTCAACCTGCACCTGACCCGCCCGCAGAAGGGCGACATCGCCAACTACCGGGAAGGCGATGTCGCCGTCTTTCACCACGACGTCTACGGCGTGCGCGCGAAAGCCGGCGACGCCTGCCGTGTGATGGAGGTCGACGCCGAAGAGGGGCGCGTGGCGCTCACGTTCCCCAACGGAAGGGAGCGGCGGATCGACCCTTCCGGCTACATCCGCTACCGCCTCGACCTCTTCGAGACGCAGCCGATCGTCCTCAGGGCGGGCGACACGGTGCGCTGGACCCGCAATGACGCTGCACGCGGCCTGATCAACGGCGAGCACGCCGAGGTACTGTCCATCGGCTGGGTCAACGTCAGGATCAAGACCCAGGACGGCCGTGAGCTCTCCATGAAGCGCGACGACCCCCACCTTCACCATCTCGACCACGCCTACTCGTCGACCGTGCATGCGGCCCAGGGGATGACGTGCGACCGCGTGATCGCGGTGCTCGATACCGACCGCGCGCCCGCCGACCAGGCGATGTTCTACGTCGAGCTCACCCGCGCCCGCGACAACGTGGTGCTGCTGACCGACGACCGGGAAGCTCTGATCGAGGCCCTTGAGACCGCGCCCGGAGAGCACATGTCGGCGTTGAAGGCGATCGGCGAGCAGTTCGAAACCTCAGTTTCCGTCTCACCCGAAATCAGCCCGACGCTGCCGCCTGCGAAGAAGGCAGCGGTCCTGGATGAAGCGACGCGGGAGAACCGCAAGGCGGCGGAGAGCTACCTGGACCGGGTCCTGTCGGCGGCCGCCGATTCGATCCGGCAGCGGGACGAGCGTGCCCGCCATGCCGCCGAAGGCGGCACCCCTGTAATCCGAGCTGCCGGCCATGACGAATGGCGCGAGGGCGCCCGCCGCGCCCTCGACGGCTGCCGCCGCATCCTCGACGACCCCGAGACCTTCGGGAGGCATCTCGACCGCCGTCCCGGCGCGGAGGACGAGCTGAAGCGGCTGTCGTCGCGCATCGAGACCGACCTCAAAGTTGACAACGCCGAGATCGAGCGCGTCCGGCTGGAGCGCGAGGCGCAGCAGAAAGCGCAGGAGCGCCAGAAGGCGAAGACCCGCGACATGGGCGGGTTGGAGCTGTGATTCGCGCCGAAGGCTTTCCCTTCAATCAACCGTGGCCCGAACCCCCGGCGCGCCGGCAGACGCCCGTAATTGGCGGCGAACCGCCTTTCGATTATCGCAAGTGGGAACTCTCAGGCGTCATGCGCGCACGCAGCCGCTCAACCGTGGCCTCCGCAACCTGCTCGCCGAATAGGTCCGTCAGCATCCCCCGCAGCTCCTCCCCGAGGCCGTCGCGCAGCATGGTGCGCATGGTCTCTTCGGCCAGAAAGGAGAGCGCATTGCGGATACGCGTCAACACCGCCTCCTCCGTCCCGGCCTTCGCCGTGCGCTCAGCAATGCGGAACACTGTGTCGTGAAGGGCGCGCTGCTCAGCCTCGTCGAGCACGAGGCGCGGCGGCGGTGCAGGCTCCGTCTCCGGGTCCACCGTGAGGCCGCACTCGACCATGTAGCGGGAGATGGACAGCCCCCGCCGCTCGGCCAGGACCCGCACGCGTCCCCACTCGCTGTCGGTGCAGGAGAGCGAATACGCCCTCGGTTGGTTCCCACGACGCTTCCTCATGCACCGTCCCCGCCGGACCGGGATTGCGCCTCCCGGGCCAGGAAAGCCAACGCACCCAGCGCCGATATCTCCGTTCCCGGAAGTCGCGAAAGCAGCGCCTCGTTGCACCGGTCCAGAAGCGCCACGCGCTCGAAGAGCTGCCGCTGCTCGTCCTCGCTCAGAACCAGGCGAGGACCGTCCTCGCCGTCGTCGACATCTGTCCCATGAAGCGCGCAGACGATCATGAAGCGCGAGAAGCTCATCCCCGCTTCCCTGGCCCGCCGTCCGATCAATGCGCGGTTCTCCGGCGAGCAGTAGATGCTGCGTGCGCGCGCAATCTCCCGCCTCCCTTCCTCGACGGTCGTCATCCGAGTCCCTCCTCGGCATCGATCCGTGCTCCGGCACGACGCACCAGAGCCTGCCACGTCTCCGACCCCGCGCCACCCTCGACGCGCTCTTTTTCCACCTCGTAGAGCACCCTGACCATGCGCTCGACCCGCGCCAGACCGACGGCAAGATCGCGCGCAACGACCGCGTCCTCCGGCACCGCAACAGGCACCGTCAGGCGTTCCAGGACGAAGCGCGAGACGTCCATTCCGGCCGCGTCTGCGCGCTCCTTCAGCGCCTGCCAGTCGCTGTCCGTCGCCATCACCGCGCGCTGCCTCTTGCGTCCCACGGCCGCCCCGCTCATGCTGTCCGCCTCCACCGGCTTGAGAGTTCCGCGCCCCCGAAAGGCGCCACAAGATCGGCGAATGTCGCGCGTATTACGCCGCGACATTCGCGCGCAATCTGCCTTCGGCACGCCTATAGATCGAATAGCCACCAGTTTCTATGGTATATATGTCTTATGGCTCGTACAAGATACCCGATCATGCCCCACATCGGAGAGCCACCAAAGTGCGCCAGCGCTATTCGCGCGCAATGCGTTAATTCCCCGAATGCAACTATCGCCATATTGAGGATTATCCCTTATTGAGCCATCGTGAGAACGACTTTCCCGTTGACGCCGCCCCTAACCCATTGTAATATGACCATTATCAGGAGGATGCGGTAACGCTGTACAGGTGCTGACGAACTCGTAGATCTTGCCTCTAGTTTGTCACACCATGGCCGCCGGCAAGGGCGTGCACTTCTGGTGCTTCGCCCAGTCCATCTCGGCCCTCGATTCCACCTGGGGCAAGGAGCACCGCAAGACCCTGATTCACCTCGCCGAGGTGGTGCAGGTGCTGGGCTTTCCCCGCACCGACGCGGAGGGGGCCGAGGAGCTGTCGAAGGCCATCGGCACTGCCACCTTCGAGGGCAGGACCGAGAGCAGGTCGGGCACCGTCGCCGAGAACCGCGTCGTCACCGCCAACACCCAGTGGCAGGCGGGCGAATCCCGCTCGCTGGTGCGCGAGCGCCTGGTGACGCCCGACGAGCTGATGACACTCGGCCCCGACCGCCAGTACGTGATCGCGGCGCCCCGGGACATGCCGCGCGATGCGCTCCACCTGCACCACGCGCGCTACTGGCGGCGGAACGACAGCCGCCATCTGGCCGATCCCAACCCCTTCGTGCTGCGCAAGGAAAGGGCGCAACGGCGGGACGGGCGGAAGAATGCGGGGGCATGGCCGTCCTGGGCATGGAAGGGAGGAAGGACATGACTGCAAAGAACCCGACGATGACGAAGCGCGGCAAGGCTGCCGGGAACGGCGGGACCGGAGAAGCCGAAGCGGCCGATGGAACCGGGAGCGATGCCGCAATGCCGGCAAGCCCGCCTGCCGCAAGTGCGGGCGCCGCCGTCCGGGCAGGCCCCCCGGCTGCAAGCGAGGGCGCCGCAGGGGGGCCGGCGCCGGACGGGGACGAGCAGGACGCGGCCGCGGGCGGCGAGGCGCCCGACGATCCCCGCCGGCTGAACCGGAACATGGAGCAGATGCTCGAATCGATGGACAGCCTTCTCCAGGTTCTCCTGAAGACGCAGGCGCGGCTGGGTGCAGCCGGGAGCGAGGGCGGGAAGGAAGCGGATGGCGGGGAAGCCGCCACGGACGCGGACGGCGCGCCGGTGCATGGCGCGGACTTCCATCGCTGGATCGAGGCCGACCGGCGGCGGAGGCGGCGGTGGTCCGGTCTCGCCCTGGCGGCCGCGGCGCCGGCCGCGCTGCTGCTCGGCCTGCTGGTCCAGCAGCAGTTCCAGGTCATCCCGCTCCACGACCCGAGCAGGGGCTGGAGCGGCTGGATCTGGGAGATCCATGGCCACGCCATCGTCGACTGTGCCGAGGAGGCAATTCGGACGAACGCGGAGGTCGACTGCCCGCTTGTGATTCGACGGCCGTGACGCCGCCGGAGCCGGCCGGAATGCCGCGCCCCCGCTCGGCTTCCCTGCGCGCTCATGGCCCGGGTGGAGAGTGCGGCGAGGCACTGTGCGCTGGAGGATGGCCGGAAAGGAAGGCGAGATGAGCGACAGCGACGGCACCGAGACCGCCGACACGGCAATGAGCCGCGCCTTTGACAGCGCGGGCTACACCGTCCCCGGCATCGACGCGTCGTCGGAGGACGAGCGTGAGCGCCGGCACCACGCCTCGCCACCCGGCCCCATCTGCGCCCACGCCGCCCTCTACCGCCCCAACCCCGGCCGCGACGACTCCGAGGA
>JAPOPO010000479.1 GCA_026712885.1 Rhodospirillales bacterium
AGGAGATTCCCTCGTCCAGCAGCATGAGCGAGCCGTGGGCCGCGCGACCGTCCTCGGAGCAGAGGAAGAGCGCGGCGGACGCCATGTCGTCGGGCTCCGAATAGGTCCGGTTGCTCGGCGTCACCGCGGTCATGCCGTCCAGCATCTCTTTGAACTGCGGCTCGCTGCGGATCTTCACGTTCATCGGCGTCGCCGTGTTGCCGGGCAGGATCGCGTTGACCGCGATGTTATGGGGGCTGAGCTCCAGCGCGAGCGCACGGGTGAGGTAGTTGATCGCCGCCTTCGACGCGCAATAGACCGAGAAGGTCTTGAACCCCATGACGCCTGTCACCGACGAGAGGTTGACGATCTTGCCGCCGCCCTGCGCGATCATGACCGGCGCCACCTCGTTGATCGCGAAGAAGGTGCCTTTCACGTTGATGTCCATGGTGGCGTCGTACTCGGCCTCGCTGGTCTCGCCGATGGGCGTCGGCTCGAAGATGCCGGCCGAGTTGACCAGAATATCGATCCGGCCGAACGCGTCTTTCACGTCGCTGACCAGCGTCTTGACCGCGCCCACGTCGCGCACGTCGGCGACAAAGGCCTGGGCCGCGCCGCCCGCTGCCTCGATCTGCTCCGCCACGCGCTCCGCCTTGGCCAGGTCCGAGGAGCTCACGACCGCGATACGCGCGCCCTCGGCCGCGAACCTCATCGCGATCGCCTCGCCGATGCCCGAGGAACCGCCGGTGATCAGCGCTGTCTTTCCCTCCAGTTTCACGATCCTCTCCTCCCCGGTCTCTCACGCCACGGCGTGAACGAATTCCGTCCCCCGTAGGGGCGGCGAGAATATCAGCCGGGCGTGGGAAAGTCTTTCGACCGGCGCGACGGCAGCCGATAATGGCGCGAGGGGAGCGGCCCCGGCCGACCGATCGAGGGGAGGAGCCATGCATGGCCTGATGCAGGAGATCCCGCTGATGATCTCGTCGCTGATTCGCTATGCGGCGGAGTATCACGGCGACCGCCAGGTGGTCTCGCGCACCGTCGAGGGGCCCATCCACCGCTACGGCTACGCCGAGTGCGAACGGCGCGCGCGACGGGTCGCCAACCTCATGGCACGGCTCGGGATCGGCCACGGCGACCGGGTCGGCACGCTGGCCTGGAACGGCTACCGGCACCTGGAGCTCTTCTACGGGGTCTCGGGCATGGGCGCCGTCCTGCACACGGTGAACCCGCGGCTCTTCACCGAGCAGATCGTCTACATCATCAACCACGCCGAGGACCGGGTGCTCTTCGTGGATCTCACCTTCGTCGAGCTGGTGGAGCGCATCGCGGACCAGCTCACCACGGTCGAGCAGGTCGTGGTGATGGCCGACGAAGACCACATGCCCGAGACCGCGCTTCCCAACGTCCTCTGTTACGAGACCCTCCTCGCGGCCGAGAGCGAGGATTACGCGTGGCCGCTCTTCGACGAGCGCGCCGCGTCCTCGCTTTGCTACACCTCGGGCACAACCGGCAATCCCAAGGGCGTGCTCTACAGCCACCGCTCGACCCTGCTGCACGCCATGGCCGCCTGCCAGAACAGCGCCATGGGAATCTCCGCCCACGACGTGCTGATGCCGATCGCGCCGATGTACCACGGCAACGCCTGGTCGCTGCCCTACCTCGGCTGCCTCTCCGGCGCGGGCCTGGTGCTGCCCGGCACGCAGATGGACGGGCAGAGCCTGCAGGAGCTGATCGAAGGGGAGGGGGTGACCTTCGCCCTCGGCGTGCCGACGGTCTTCACCATGCTGATCGACCACCTCGACGAGAGCGGCAAGAGGGTCGAGAGCCTGG
>JAPOPO010000082.1 GCA_026712885.1 Rhodospirillales bacterium
CTTCTCGATCCGGGACTGGATATCAAGCGACCGCGGCAGCGGTTTCCTGTTCCTCACCTCCCGCGGCGACCAGCACGCCAGTCTCAGGGGACTGATCTCCACGTGGCTGGAGATCGCGGTGAATTCCATGCTGTCGCTGGAGCAGGACGACGGACGGCGGATCTGGGTGATCCTGGACGAGTTGCCCACGCTGCACCAGGTGCCGAGTCTGCAGCCGGGGTTGGCCGAGAGCCGCCAATTCGGCGGCTGTTTCGTGCTGGGCGTTCAGGTCGCCTCGGCGCTGCGGGATCTATACGGGCGCAACGGTGCGGAAACCATTTCGGGACTGTGCGGCACGCGCGTGGTGTTCGCCGCCCCGGATCGCGACACCGCGCAGTGGTCGGCCGACAGTCTGGGGCGCAGCGAGATCGAGGAGTTCGCCGAGGGCGTGAGCTATGGCGCGGACCCGTACCGCGACGGCGTGACGCTCACGCCGAAACGCGAGGTACAGGCGCTGGCGCTGCCGTCGGAGATCATGCGGCTGCCGAATCTCAACGGTTACCTGAAACTCCCCGGCCCCTACCCCGTGGCGCGCATCGAACTGGACTACGTGAAGCGGGAGAAAGTCGCGCCGCGGTTCGTGGCGAGAGGTCAGGAGGCGCCGGACGATGCGGACGGCGAATCGGGAGAAGGCGAGGACAATAAGCGCGCGGAGGCGGATGCCGCGGGCAACACCGATGAAAAGGAATCGAAGCAAGCCGGGAACGCCCCGCCCCCGAAGGGCGACGCGCCGGAACAAGGCTCGGACGCGGCCGCGGAGACGCCTGACGCGGATCGGAAGACTGGCGCCGCCGCGGACAAGGAACCGAGCCCGGAAAACGCGGACGAGGTGGGGTCGAAGGGCAACGCCCGCAAGGGTAAGCCCCGCAAGGGCCTGATCCCGATCTGACATGGTCGCCACCATCGGCGCGGTCGCCTCGGCGTCCCAGGGCGTGTCCTACTACGAGCGCGACGGCTACTACGCGACCGACGATCCGGCGCACAAGGAAGCCAGCGCCTGGTCGGGGCGGGGCGCCGACGCGCTGGGATTGTCCGGGCAGGTCGATCCGGGCGTGTTCAAGGCCGTGCTGGAAGGCCGCGTCCCGGACGATTCGGGACAGCGGCTGGGGCGGCGCAGAAACGGAAAATTCGTCCATCGTCCAGGGCGCGACCTGACGTTCTCGGCCCCGAAGTCGGTGTCGCTGGCGGCACTGGTGGGTGGCGACGAGCGCATCGTCGCCGCGCACGACAAGGCCGTGAAACGCACGCTCGGGTGGGTGGAGAAACACGTCGCCGAAACGCGGCTCAGGGAGGAGAATACGGGCCGGATGGTGCGCGCGGGCGGGCAGGAAATGGTGGCCGGCACGTTCCGGCACAACACCTCCCGGAACCTGGACCCGCAACTTCACACGCACGCGGTTCTCGCCAACATGCTGAAGGGCGGGGACGGGAAGTGGCGAACCATGGCGAACGAGAAGCTGTACGCCTCCCAACGCCTGATCGGCGCCATCTACCGCGTGGAACTGGCGCGGGAAGTGAAGAGACTCGGCTACGGGATCGAGAAGACCCACGCCGACGGGCGGTTCGAGATCGCGGGGGTGTCGAGGAAAGTGATCGAGGCGTTCTCCACCCGCCGTGCGGCGATCGTCGCGGCCATGAACGACCGGGGGCTGGGCGATACGAAAACGAATCCCCGGCTCGCCGAACGGGCCGCGTTGATGACGCGCGCCCACAAGCGCGACGTCGATCACGACGGGCTGCGCGCGCACTGGGAGAAACAGGCCGAGGCCCTGGACTTCGATGCGAAGGGACTGGCGGCCCTGGCGGGCAGCGGGAAGGAACGCGGCGCTGCTGTCGCGGCGGCCCCGGAAGGCGCGGCGATTTCGAAGGCCAACGGGGCGGCGCCGTCCACGGGCGCGGCGAGTGGCGCGGCCCGGGACGCGGTGGCGTGGGCGGTGGCGCACCTGTCCGAACGCGAGGCGGTGTTTTCCAGAACGGACCTGCTGGCCGCGGCGCTGGCGTGGGAGCCGGGCGCGGTGACC
>JAPOPO010000122.1 GCA_026712885.1 Rhodospirillales bacterium
CACAGCACCACCAGCGCCGGCAGCCGCTCGGCGCGGGAGCGGCGCTTGAGCGGCATCATGGCGCCGCTGGAGCGCAGGCTCGCGCGGAGCGTGGCACGCATGTCGATGCGCCGGCCCAGCGGATCGGGCCGGAAGCGCCGCGTCGGCACCGGCCTGATCGGCAACCGGAGCGCCGCGATCGCCCGCTTCGCCTGGGCCAGCTCGTCCGCCGACATGTCCTCGAAGTCCATCTCCTGCAGCACTTCCTGGGGGGAAAAGGTGAGCACCGCGTCGAGCTCGATCTCGACGTTCTCCTCTTTTTCCTCCTCCTCCGGCATGCGGGGGGCGATGGCCTCGCTGGCCCGGCGGCTCGCCGGCGGCGCCTCCGGCTGGGGCAGCCTGTCGGTCCCCATGACCGGCCCCGGGACCGCGCTCTCCATTCGGATTTCGCGCCAGAACAGCCGGAACGCCTGGTCGAAGAGGTCGTGCTGATCGCGGCGCTCGACGAGCACCGCGTGGAGCGCCCAGTAGAGATCGCTGCGGCGGATGGGATCGACCGCCTCGACGGCGCGCACCGCCTCGATGGTCTTGCCGGGCCCGGCCGGCAAGCCAGCGCCGCGCAGGCCCCGCACGAAGTGCATGACGTTATAGGCGAGCGTGCCGCCCGCCTCGTGCTCGAACTCTTGCTGCCAGACCGTCACGGCCGCTGCCCGGGCCGGGGCGGCCCCGCCGGGGCGCGGCCGCTGGCCTCAGCGAGGCCTCGTTGGTAGGCGAGCAGGCGCTCGAGGTTGGCCTGGATGGTCTCGGGGTCGAGCTCGATCTGATCGAGCTGGACCACGGCGCTGGACCACGCGATTACCTCGCCGAGCGCCGGTACCGTGGAGAGATCGGCCTTCTGCATGCGCTCGATGAAGGCGGCGATGTTGTCGCTCAGCCGCTGCTCGACCCCCGGCAGGCGCGCGCGCAGGATCGCCTTCTCCTGCGCGGCGTCGGGATAGTCGACCCAGTGGTAGAGGCAGCGCCGCTTGAGCGCGTCGTGCACCTCGCGCGTGCGGTTCGAGGTGATGACGACGATGGGCCGCTCGGCGGCGGTCACCGTGCCGACCTCGGGCACGCTCACCTGAAACTCGGAGAGCACCTCCAGCAGGTAGGCCTCGAACGGCGCATCGGCCCGGTCGATCTCGTCGATCAGCAGCACTGGCGGGCCGAGGGGATCGGGCTCGAGCGCCGTAAGCAAGGGACGCTTGACCAGGAAGCGCTCGCCGAAAATGTCCTCCGCCAGGGCGTCGCGCCCGGTGCCGCCGCGCTCGGCCAGCCGAATCGCGAGCATCTGGGCGGCGTAGTTCCACTCGTAGACGGCAGCGGCCGAGTCGAGGCCCTCGTGGCACTGCAGGCGCAACAGACGCCGGCCCAAGGTCTCCGCGAGGGTCGCGGCGAGCTGGGTCTTGCCGCAGCCGGCCTCGCCCTCCAGCAGCAGCGGGCGGCCGAGGGCGAAGCTCAGGTAGAGGGTCTTGACCAGCGCGTCGTCCGCGACATAGCGCCCCTCCTCGAGGAGCGCCCGCGTCGCGGCTTCGCTGCCCGGCAGCGCGCGTACGTGGTCGGC
>JAPOPO010000245.1 GCA_026712885.1 Rhodospirillales bacterium
ACCAAGCCCGGCCGCGAGTGGCGCCTGGCCCAGCTCTCGGGCGTGCGCGGCAAGCCGGTCAAGCTGCTCGACAAGACCTTCGACAACATCGACGACGCCGAGCGCTACGTCTTCCGCCTGCGCTGGAAGCAGCACACCGGCAAGGCGCTGCCTGAGTAACCGCCGCGCGAGCGGCCTTCACGACGACCGACAAGCCGCCGTCCGGCGGTGGGGGAGCCTTACATGACCAGAATCGCGGGTTATGCCGACCGCGTCAGCGTGACGCCGGGGGAGACCATCAACTTCATGGTGAGTTCCGAAGCCCCCTCCTACAAGTGCGACATCGTCCGCCTCATCTGCGGCGACGAAAACCCCGACGGCCCCGGCGTCAAGGAGGTGGTGGTGAGGACCAGCGCCAACGGCATCTACAAGGGGCGCAAGCAGGTCTGCTACGACGGCTCGTTCATGGAGGTTCCGGCTCATCCCGCGATCCAGGGCTTGGAGAGCTTCACATTTCAGGCCTTCATCTGGCCGACCACGCCCGATCGCGGCACCCAGGCGCTGATTTCCAACTGGCGCGACCGCGACAAGGCGGGCGCGGCGCTCATCATCACCAAGCAGGACGGCTCGCTTGCGCTCTGCCTCGGCGACGGCGACGGCAATATCGAGGTCACCGCCACCAACCGGCCGCTGATCGCGCACCAGTGGTACTTCGTCGCGGCCAGCTACAACGCCGAGACGAACCAGGTCACGCTGGTGCAGCAGCCGCTCAACGAGTACCCGAACGTGGCCCACGGCCGCACGTTGAAGAAGAAGTCCAAGCTGAGCGGGCCCGGCAAGCACGACGCGCCGCTCACCATGGGCGCCTACTTCAAGCGCGTCGACAAGGGCCGCACCGTTTGCGGCGGCTTCTACAACGGGCGCATCGACAGCCCGCGCATCGCAAACCGCGTGCTTTCTTCGGCGGAGATGGAGCTCGCGAAGACCCGCCCCGTGGATGGCGCGCTCGCCACTTCCATCGTCGGCGCCTGGGACTTCTCCCAGGGCATCAAGACGACGTCGGCGACCGATCTTAGCGCCAACGCACTGCACGGCAGCCTGGTCAACCTGCCGACCCGCGCCGTCACCGGCTATTGCTGGGACGGCAGCGAGATGAATTGGCAGAACGCGCCGGAGCAGTACGGCGCGATCCACTTCCACGAGGATGACGTCTACGACGCGCGCTGGGAGGTCGATTTCTCGCTGACCTGCCCGAAGCGGTTGAAGAGCGGCGTCTATGCCGCACGGCTTAGGGGCGAAGGCGGCGGCGAGGACTACATCCCCTTCGCCGTGCGTGCCCCGCGCGGGGCACCCACCGCAAAGATCTGCTTCCTGCTGCCGACGGCGAGCTACATGGCCTACGCCAACACCAACATGTCCACCAACATGGGCGCGGCACAGATTCTCACCGGCCGGCTCACGGTGCTGAACGAGAAGAACCTGCAGCGCAGCGAGCACCGGGAATACGGCACCTCGCTCTACGACAGCCACATCGACGGCAGCGGCATCTGCTACTCCTCGCGGCTCAGGCCGGTCCTGAACTTCCGCCCGAAGGCGCTGGAGTGGATCGGCGGCAGCGAATCCACGCTGTGGCAGTTCAACGCCGACACGCACCTCACCGAGTGGCTGGAGGCGAAGGGCTTCGAGTACGACGTCGTCACCGACGAGGACCTGCACTACGAGGGTCTGTCGGCGATCCAGGACTACACGGTCGTGCTCTCCGGCTCGCACCCCGAATACCACTCGAAAGCGATGTGGGATGCGATGTACGCCTACCAGCAGCGCGGCGGGCGGCTCATGTACATGGGCGCCAACGGCTGGTACTGGCGCATCGCCTACCACACCGAAGTGCCGGGCTGCATCGAG
>JAPOPO010000079.1 GCA_026712885.1 Rhodospirillales bacterium
AGTTTGTCGCCGACGGATCTTCTCAGCGCGTTGAGCTTGCGCCGGTGCCCCTTGGTCAGTTTCGTCTCGTCGATCGCCACGGTTTCCTCCTCGTATCGCCCATGGGCTGAAATGCCTCGCGTAGCATACCGCCGCTTCCCCGCCGCCTGAAATCCATCCAAGGCGCGCCGGCCTCTTGCCGTCTCACTCCATCGCCGTGAACACCGGCGAAAGGCCGCGGCGCGCAGCGCCCGGGACGGCGGGCCGGGGGCCGGGGAGGGTCTCGGCCGCCAGACCGATCACCGGCACGAAGGAGGGGCTCTCGATGACATCAACCGCGACCGGACCCGCGCCCGCGGCCACGTACATGGTGAATTTGTTCGGCCGCGGACTGGTGGACGAAGGCCGGTGCTACGCGGTCGAGCGGTACAAGTGCATGAGCAACGGAGAGATTCGCCGCTGGCCCGGCGAGGGGCGGGGGCCCGGGAAACGCCGGCCCAGGCCCGAGGTCGCCTCGTTCGAGGCGGTGCGGGAGATGCGTCCCGCCTACAATGAGATGATCATATGTACCGCGCTCGGATGCCGATCCGGAGTGCAGCTGATCGGTTGGGCGGCCACGGGCATGTTCGGCGACCGCATGAAAAGGCGCTGACGCGCCGGTCGGCCGTTCTTCGCTCCCATCCTCGCCGCCAACTACGGGGGATTCGCCATGCCCGGGATCGATCCGGACAAACGCCGGCGGGATCGTGAGCGACGCCGCCGCCGCGTTGAATCGCGCCTGGCAGCCGGATTGTGCTCGCGCTGCGCACGCCATCGTCCTGTGGAAGGTGGCCGCACATGCGAGGCTTGCAGGCGCAAGCGCCGCGAGGCCGATCGCGCGCGTGCCAAGAAACGTCGCGCTGCCGGCATCCGGCGTGTGCGGGACCCGAACGCCCGACGGGCCGAGTACGCCCGTGCCCGGCAACTGGCCGACGAACGGGTGGCCGCCGGACTGTGCTCGAAATGCGGCAGCGCCAAACCCGAGCCGGACCGCCGGCTCTGCGCCCGTTGCGGAGACAATCGGCGCCGGCGGGAGAGGGCCAGGTACGCGGCAGCCATGGCTGCCGGGGCTGCCTACGGCCGCAAATCGCCCGAGGCCAAACGCCGAAGCTCGCGAGCCCGAGGCAGGCGGCGTCGCCAACAGCGCCAGGCCGGCGGACTCTGTATTCGCTGCGGGCAGTGTCCGCCCGTTCAGGGCGGGGCGAGTTGCGAGCCCTGCCTGGAAAAACGACGGGCGGCAGAGACGAAGCTCTACGAGCGGCGCCGGGCCAGTGGACGGTGCGTGCGTTGCGAAACCAGGACATTCGAAGGCGCTCCGCTGTGCGGACCTTGCACGGTGACCGACGCCAAAAAGCAGCCGGTCCGTAACGCCGCCGCGCGCCGGCGCTATGCCGAGAGAACGGCCAAACGGATCTGTACGCATTGCGGAAAGGCTCCCAGCTTCGGAGCCTCGCGCTGCCAGGCCTGCGCCCGCAGGGCGTACGAGCGATCCGAACATGTCCGGGGGTTGCCCGTGTACGGGTCCGAATTCACCGTCGTGCACGCTGCCACAGCAGAGACGCTCGCCGTGTTCGAGCAGTGGGAGGATGTCGTGCTGTGCCTGTCGTTCGCGGGGCTGTCGTTCGATGAGGTGGAAGTGCTTCAGGAGCATGCGCCGATGCGAGCCGTGCTGACGGGGTTTTCCTGATCCGCCCGCCGTTTCCCGAATCCGGGCGAGCCGGGCGGTTCGGGGGCGAGCGCCCCGGGCCGAGAGAGAGTTTCGGTTCCCGGGGTCCAGTCAACCTAGACGAGGAATCATCATGTACCACCCTGCCCCTGACGTTGCCCGCCCCGCGCCGCTGGACTTCAACGCCCCCGTGCGCACCGAATCGGTCGCCGACGCGCTGGTGTCCGAACCCGTTCTGACCGAGGGATCGCGCGCGCCCG
>JAPOPO010000140.1 GCA_026712885.1 Rhodospirillales bacterium
ACTGGATGCTGGGCGCGCTCGCGGTGTTCTCGGGCGTGCTGCTGCTGCTCATCGCCCTGCTCAACCAGGCGCGGACGGCCCGCCTGCAGCGCCAGGTGAGCGAGGCGCACAACCGCTCCGCGCACTTCGTCGAGGAGATGCGGGCCGGCAGCGAGACCGTGCACGGCCTCGGCATGCAGGACGCGGTGATCGCGCGCTCGGGCGAATACAGGGACGAGCTGCTGGAGCGGTCGCTGGCGGCGTCCGACCGGAGCGGCTTCTTCCACGTGACCTCCAAGACGCTCCGGCTCTTCCTCCAGTCCATGATGCTGGGGCTGGGCGCGTGGCTCGCGATCCACGGCCAGGTCAGCTTCGGGGTGATGATCGCGGCTTCGATCCTGCTGGGCCGCGCGCTGGCGCCGATCGATCAGGCGGTGGCGCAGTGGCCGCAGTTGCAGCGTGTGCTGGCGGCGCGCCGCTCCCTGGCGGAGCTTCTGGAAGAGACGCCGCCGGAGCAGCATCGCACGGAACTGCCTCAGCCCCGCGCCATCCTGGAGGCGCAGGGACTCACCGTGGCAGCGCCGGGCGCGAAGGTGCCGGCGGTGCGGGGCGCATCGTTCCGGCTGGAGCCGGGGCAGGTGGTGGGGATTGCGGGGCCGTCGGCGTCCGGCAAGTCCACGCTCGCCCGCGCGCTCGCAGGCGTCTGGCGGCCGATCGGCGGCACGGTGCGGCTCGACGGCGCGGCGCTCGATCAGTACGGCCGGACGCTGGGCCAATACATCGGCTACCTGCCGCAGGAGGTGGTGCTGTTCGAGGGATCGGTGGCGGAGAACATCGCCCGCTTCTCGCCCGGCGCGCGCGACGAGGACGTTGTGGAGGCCGCCAAGCGCACCGGCGCGCACGAGATGATCCTGCGGCTGCCGGGCGGCTATGACTTTCAGGTCTCGGCCGGCGGTGCGGCGCTCTCGGGCGGGCAGCGTCAGCGCATCGCGCTGGCCCGCGCATTCTACGGCTCGCCCGCGGTGGTGGTGCTGGACGAGCCCGACTCCAACCTGGAGGCGGTCGGCACAATGGCGCTTGCCCGCGCGGTCCAGGGACACAAGGAGCGGGGCGGCGCGGCGATCATCGTCGCCCATCGTCAGAGCGCGTTCGCGCAGTGCGACCAGGTCTATCTGATGGAGGGCGGTCACCCGGTGCCTGCCGCGCGCGACCGCAAGGCGCCGGTGCAGCGCCTGCCGGCAGCGGTGAGCGTGAGGAAGAGGAGAGACACTCTGCCCGCTCCCTCGCCCAACCGAGATGAGCAGATCGCCGCCACAGTCAGCCAGTTGATCGGGGAGAGTGCACCATGACATCGCGAACATCCCCTCGCCGCTTCTCGGCCGGGCGGGCGTTGGTGCTCGGGTTCGGCGGCGTGTTGCTGCTGGTGGTCGGCCTCGTGGGCTGGAGCGTGCTCGCCTCGATCTCCGGTGCGGTTGTCACCGGCGGCCGGGTCGAGGTCGAGAACCACAACCAGGTGGTCGAGCACATCGAGGGCGGTACGGTCAGTGAGATCCTGGTGCGCAACGGCGACCGCGTGGCCGAGGGCGACGTGCTGCTGTGCTTCAGCGACGGGCGCCTGCGTTCGGAGGAAGCCATTCTCGAAGCCCAACTTGCCGAGCTCGTGGCGCGGCGCA
>JAPOPO010000489.1 GCA_026712885.1 Rhodospirillales bacterium
CCCAACGTGGTGCTCGGCGCCATCTTCATCATCCTCGTGCAGAACGGCATGAACCTGCTGCGCATCAGCTCCTACATGCAGCTGGTGGTGATCGGCATCCTGCTCATCCTCGCGGTGATCGCCGACAACTACCGGCAGAAGCTGCTGCTCATGCTCAGGGATTAGCTCCCAAGAACCAGGGCTCAGAGTTTGGCGATGGCGACGAACGGACAGCTGCCCGTTATCTCCGGCGATTCCCACGTTATCGAGCCGGCGGACCTCTGGTCGAAGCCGCTCGGCGCGCGCTACGGCGACGCCGTGCCTCGCATGGTGTCCGAACACGCGGGCGTCAAGGGCGATCACTTCTTTACCGGGCTCGAGTACGTGCGCGTGGACGAGATCGTCGAGGGCGACGAGGAGCTGCAGCGCAAGCTCGTGGGCTCAGGCACCGACCCCGCGATCCGCCTGACGTGCATGGACGAGGACAACGTCATCGGCGAGATCGTGAACTCGACCTGGATGCTCTACGCGATGCGCACGCGGGACGACCGGCTGGTCGAGGATCTTTGCCGCGTGTTCAACGACTGGCTCGCTGAGTACTGCAGCCACGCGCCCAAGCGCCTCTACGGCACCTCGATGATCCACATGGCGGACATCGACTGGGCCTGCAAGGAGCTGGAGCGCACCGCCAAGCTCGGGCTGAAGAGCGTGATCATCAACTGCGACGCGCGTCCGGAGTGGCCGCCGTTTCAGGACAAGCACTACAACCCCTTCTGGGCGCGGGCGGAGGAGCTGGGCCAGCCGGTGACGCTCCACATCATCACCGGCAACGAAGTCGACCCCTTCGTCCTGCACGGGCCTGAGCGCATCAACGTGGCGCGCACCTGCATCGGCGTTCTGGCGGAGGCCGGGCCCGTGCTCGCCAACGAGTTCATCTTCGGCGGCGTTCTCGACCGCTTCGAGAACCTCAAGCTGGTGCTCTCGGAATACGAAGTCTGCTGGCTGCCCTACTGGCTGTTCCGCGCCAAGCAGATCCAGGACGATTTTGGGCCGGCGCTCGACATCCCCAAGATAAAGAGGCCGGTCGAGGAATACATGGACCAGATCTATCACGGGCTGATCGACGATCCCCATCTCGACAAGGTGCTGGATGTGATCGACCCGAAGACCATCATGTGGGGCTCGGACTTCCCCCACGCGCGCTGCACCTACCCGAATACGATGGCGGTGATCGAGCGCGTCTTCGGCCATCTCGATGAGGAGACGCGGCGCGACATCACCTTCAACAACTGCGCCCGCTTCTACAACTTCGACCTGCCGGCCGCCTGAGCGGGCGCACGCCCGCCTCTACCTCAGTTAGCGCCAGCCCCTGTTCGCGAGGAGCATTGCGAACGGGTCCATCGTGCGCGCCTCGGCGGCGGCCGATGCCCAGGGGGTCGCATGCAGGGCGACCGCCTCGTCGCGCTCTGCCGTGTCAGCCGGGGTGGCCGCCGTCACGGAGCCGATCAGGACCATGGCGCAGCCCACGGCGAGCGCCCGACGCAGTCGCGGCGGGTGTCCTCCGAACCATTGGTTCCTGTGAAGAAGCCGCAACGTCAGTCACCCCGGCCGGTGGGGCGATGATCGTTCGAGAATGCGACGGAATTATGGCGCAATCCCGCCGCTTTGAGACGCGGTCTGGACGTTTTCCGTCGCAATTTCGCAAGTGCGGCGTGCCTCGCGCGCCCACTGTGGGCCAGAAGATGCGGCTGCGGCCAAACAACGATAGATTCTCAACGATGGAACCGGCTTCAGACGACGGCAAACCATGACGAAACGAAGCGGCCGCCGCGGCGGCGGGCGCGCGGCGCGGCGCGCGGAGCGGACCGGCGGCGGGATCGAGCAGCTCCGCTACATCACGCGCGACATCCCCTCTGTCGGGCTGCTGACCGAAGAGGGGCTGGCCCTGATCGAGGAGAACGCGGAGACGATCCTGGAAGAGATCGGGATCGACTTTCGCGACGACGCGGAAGCGCTCGCGCTCTTCAAGGATGCCGGCGCCGACATCGACGGCGAACGGGTGCGCTTTCCTCGCGGGCTCGCGCGCCATCTGGTCTCGACCGCGCCGTCCACCTTCACGCAGCTTGCCCGCAATCCCGAGCGATCGGTGGAAATGGGCGGCCGCAACACGGTCTTCGCGCCGGTCTACGGCCCGCCCTTCATCTACGACATCGAGAAGGGGCGCCGCTACGCCCAACTCGAGGATTTTCAGAACATCGTCAAGCTCGCCTACATGACGCCGGCGATGCACCAC
>JAPOPO010000338.1 GCA_026712885.1 Rhodospirillales bacterium
GCGGGGCTCCTGCTGTCCGTGCTCGTCGGCCTGCTTCTCGGCATGATCATGGGGCTGAACCGGACCATGCGGGATGCGCTTTACCCGCTGCTGGTCGGCTTCAACGCCATACCCAAGGCGACCGTCGTCCCCATTATCGCGCTGCTCTTCGTCGGTGCGCACGACATGAACACGATCCTGATCGCGTTCCTGATTTCCTTCTTCCCCATTGCCGTATCCGTCTCGATCGGCCTCTCCACGCTCGAGCCGGAGTACCGAGACATCCTCGCCGCGCTCGGCGCATCCAAGTTCACGATCTTCTGGAAGATCGCGCTTCCGAAGACGCTGCCGGAGTTCTTCGGCGCCCTCAAGGTCGCGGTCACGCTTGCCTTCATCGGCACGAACCTGATGGAGATCGTGGAGCCGCACGGACGCGGACTCGGCCATCTGTTCGATAGCGGCAAGATCAGCGCGGACTATCCCCTGATGTTTGCCGTGCTCATTGCGCTCGCGGTCCTCGGCATTCTGCTCTACTACGTCGTCGTGGTGCTGGAGCGCATTTTCGCCGGCTGGGCCGAGCGCTCACCGACGTGACTGGCCTTTAGGTTAATCGCGCTCTCTCGGACCTCGGCGAGGCCCCTGCCGACGCCCTGCCCAGGCCTTGCACTTGGCTTGCCGGGGCCGCGCAAGGGCATGGCCGGGGAATCCTAGATCGTCGAGCGCGCCCGAAGCCGTTCGGGCGTCTCCCTCAATCGCGCCGCTTCCTAGGTAGAGGCGAACGGACGAGGGCCGCACGGAGTGGGGCGGCGGCGCCTGCGCTGATGCCGTGTCGGGTACCCGGCCCGCCGGTACCGTTCGCTCCATCGGCTTCCATCTCGACTTCTACGCATGGGCAGTTCATCGTTCGTCGAGCCCCCACGAGGTGATCCCATGCACGACGGCAATGCCCTCGAACGCGTCGGCAGTGACCGCCCGATCCCGAATTCGAGCCCATTCTCGCGTGCGCTTCGGGGATACGTTCTGGCGTGGCGGGTGCCGGGTCCGCAGAACGCCGGGCCGCCCCCCGACGCGCCTGGGCGGAGCAGGCAGAGTGCGCCATGACGGTGATCCTGGCTTCGCGGTTCGACATCACGCCCGAAGCGGTGCTGGCCGTTGCCTGGAAGGGTGAGCCGGTGACCATCGATGGCGCGGCTCTGAGCAGGATCGCGACGTCC
Source organism: Rhodospirillales bacterium (assembly GCA_026712885.1). GTDB lineage: Bacteria > Pseudomonadota > Alphaproteobacteria > UBA828 > UBA828 > WTGU01. The sequence goes on from JAPOPO010000338.1 coordinate 1,194, forward strand.
CGTGCCGCCTTCTTGCGCTATCTCGACGCAGACCCGAATGCGTCGGTCTATGGCGTGAACCAGGGTCATGGCGAAATGATCGGGCGGACGCTCGACGAGGAGGATCGGCAGCACCTCGCCCGCCTGAAACCGCTGGCGGCGGCCGTGGCGTTCGGCGAGCCCTACCCGCATCGCGTCACGCGCGCCATGGTCCTTGCGCGGCTCGCCAATCTGCTGGGCGGCCATGGTATGGCGACGCCACGGTTGGTCGAGGCGCTCGTCGGGATGTTGAACCGCGGCCCTATCCCCTGCGTGCCGAGGCAGGGTCAGGGCGGGCCGGGCGAGATCCTGGTCCTCTACACGCTGTTCGCCGCGTTGTCCGAGCGGCTCGAGCTACAGGCCGGAGAGCGCGGGGCGCTGATCAACGGATCCCCTGCCGCAGCCGCGGTCCTGGCCGACGCGGTGCTGACCGCCGAGCGACGGATCGCGGTGGCCGAGGAGGTGCTGGCGCTGGCGATCGTGGCGTTCAACGCTCCGGCCGAACACTACGAGACGGTTCTGGGCGAGCTGCTGGGCGGCGAGCACGACCGGCGCGCCTTCGCTCGGTTGGCGACCCTGCTCGACGGCATGACCGACTGCGGTGCGCCGCGCGCCTATCAGGCGCCGGTGAGCTACCGGATCGTGCCCCACGTGCTGGCGCAGGCCCATGCGACGATCGGCTTCGCACGGGAACGTGCGGCCGAGAGCCTGTCGGCGGTGACCCACAATCCAGTCTATCTCACGCCCGACGAGACCCACTCGCACGGACGCTGCCTGAGCACCGGCAGCTTTCACAATTCGGTGGCGGCACCGGCCATCGACGGCATTGCCGGCGCCTGGGCGGACCTCTACCTGATATGCCTGCGTCTCTGCGCCGGGTTGATGAACGGGCGGGTGTCCGGTCTTCCCGACTTTCTGCTGGCGAGGCGCAGCGCGGGCGAGACCGACGGTCACGGCGCCGTCGGATACCTGCCGATGGCGATCGCGGGGTTCCTCGAAGAGGCGCGCGCGGCCGCCACCCGGACCTTCATTCCGGCTGCGGACGCGAGCGTCTTCGGGCAGGACGACGTGGGCGCGCCCGCGTTTCTCGCCTGGCCCAAGTGCTTGGCGGCGGGTCAATCGCTCGATTCGGCGCTTGCCGTTCTGTCCGTCGCAGCCTCGCAGGCGCTCCATGTCCAGAACCGGGAGCGCGTGCCGAACCGGATCGCCGAGCTCCTGTCCCTGGTCCGCAGCCGCGTGCCGCCGGTGGAGGGCGACCGGGTTCTGGGGCCAGAGATGCAGCGCCTAGCGGGCGATCTCACGGCGCGAATTTTCGCGGACGACCGCGTCGGACGAGGAGTCACGGCATGACGACGCACCACCGGCAATCCATGCGCGCATTCCTCGCCGTGGCGGAGGAGGCCGGCGAGTTGACCCGGATCGCGGAGAGAGTCGATCCAGTCCACGAGATCGCCGCCTGGCTGTCGCTGCTCGAGGGTCGGGGCCCGGTGATGTTCGAGAACGTCGCCGGGCACGCCATGGCCGTGACCGGCAATCACTTGACGACGCGGGCGCAGGCGGCGCGGGCGCTGGGCGTCGAAACGGATCGGTTGCAGGCCCGGCTCGTCGATGCCGTGCGGAGCCCGCTCGCACCGCGCATCGTTGCCGGCGACGCAGCGTGCCAGGAGCTTGTCGTGCCGGACCCGGACTTGGCCGCCCTGCCGGTCCCAACCTTCTTCGAGCACGAGACCGGACCCTACATCACCGCAGGCGCGATCGTTGCGAAGGACACCGTCTCGGGCCGCGGGAACCTCTCGATCGCGCGACTGAAGCCCCTCGGCGGGAACCGCGCCTTCATCGGCATTGCACCGAACCATCATCTCGCCGTCCTGGCGCGCGCCGCACAGGCGCGCGGCGAGCGGCTGGAGATCGCCGTGACACTGGGCAATCACCCGGCGGTCATGCTGGCGGCCTGTTTCTATCTGGGGCTCGGCGACGATGAGCTCGAGGTCGCCGGCGCGCTCTTCGGCGAGCCGCTCGAAGTGGTGCCGGGCCAGGGCGCCGATCTTAACGTGCCGGCGCACTGCGAGATCGTTTTGGAAGGCGTGCTCAATCCCGGCGAGACCGTCGAGGAAGGTCCGGTCAGCGAGTTTCATGGCATGTACGAGCGTTATGGCGCAGGTTATGTCGTGACCTTCTCGCACATGACCCGGCGCGCTGACGCCGTATTCCAGTGCGTGCTCCCAGGCTATGCGGGCGAACACATCCTGCTCGGCGCGGAGGCGATTGCGGCCGGACTCCGCCGCTCGTTGCACCGGGCTCTGCCGTCGGTGCGCGAGGTGGCTGTGACGGCGGGTGGCGCGGGCCGGCTGCATGCCGTCGTGAGACTCGAGGGCGCCCGCGAGGGGGCGTCGCGCAGGGCGATGTTCGCCGTCTGGGCCGCGGTCAGCCTCGTGAAGCAGGTCACGGTGGTCGATGGCGACGTCGACCCGTGGGACCCCGTTGCCGTGGAGCATGCGGTGGCGACCCGCATGCGGCCCGAACGCGACCTGATCGTCGTGCCGGGCGTTCAGGCGGACCGGGCCGAGCCGCTGGAGAAGGACGGAGTCGTCGGCAAGCTCGGGATCGACGCCACCACCACCGCCGCCGACCGCTCCGACTGGACACCGGCCCGACCGCCCGACGCGGTGCTGGCGAAGGTGCGCGAACGGATTGCCCGCCAGCCCGGTGGCTCGAGCCCCGCCCCTCCGCGCAAGCCTTCCACCTGAAGCGACGGGGGCACACAGAAGCTCTCCTGCGGCCTCCGCATGGCGTCTGACGGGGGGCGGGAGCCGGCTGCGACGGGGCTGCCGGCGGGGAAGGCGCGTGTTGTCGGAATCGCGGGTCTGCGATAGGGTGTGGTAGCGGCTTTGGGTGCGGAGTCGACGGTCCCGCCCTGAGCACCCCCATGAGTGAGCGAGGGCCTGAAGTGGGCGACAACGGCAGCATGCAGGTCATCCTGGCGGAGCCCCGGGGCTTTTGCGCGGGCGTCGAGCGGGCGATCGAGATCGTCGAGCGTGCGCTCGAGGTCTTCGGCCCGCCGGTCTACGTCCGCCACGAGATCGTGCACAACAAGCGGGTGGTGGACGACCTGCGCAAGAAGGGCGCGGTTTTCGTCGA
>JAPOPO010000030.1 GCA_026712885.1 Rhodospirillales bacterium
GGACTATGCGGAGGAGGCCTCGCCTGGCGCCGAGGTCATCACGCAGCGGGGCGTCACGGTCGTGGTGGACCCGGCGGCGGTGATGTTCCTGATCGGCACCGAGCTCGACTTCAGCGAGGACAAGCTCAGCGCCACCTTCGTATTCAACAACCCCAACGTCACCAGCACCTGCGGCTGCGGCGAGAGCTTCGCCATCGGCTGAGGCTCTCCTGACGCTGGTCGGGGTGGCCGGATTTGAACCGGCGACCCTCTGCTCCCAAAGCAGATGCGCTACCTGGCTGCGCCACACCCCGTGCCGGATCTGAGTCCTGGGCCAGTCATAAGAGCCTCGCGGACAGGCCGCAAGCGCGATGAGCGAGAGCGTCTCCGCTTTACGCGGAAACGCTCTCGCACTTTATCGCTCACGGCAGCCGGCCAAAGGCCGGCGCCTCCGCGAGGGCGCCGCTGAAGCGGCGGGCCGCGGTCGCGGCCTTGTCGCGCGTCCGTCAAGGACGGACGCGCTCTTACCCTAATCCTTCGGACGATTCGCTGAGGGAGCCGGGCTTTCGGCTTCGGAGTCTTCTTCGTCTTCTTCCACCCTGGCTCCGGGCCTGGCGTCGGGCGGGCTGACGATGCCGCCGGAGATCACGAGCTTGACGCCTTCCTCCACGGTCATGTCCAGCGGGATGCAGTCCTTGCGCGGCACGAAGAGGAGGAAGCCCGAGGTCGGATTGGGCGTGGTCGGCAGGAACACGTTGACCATCTCCTCCTCAGTGACTCGCTGCACCTCGCCCCGCGTCGGGCTGGTGATGAAGCCGATGACCCAGATGCCCCGGCGCGGATACTCGATCAACACCACTTCGCGGAAGGCGTTGGCCGACTGCGCGAGCACCGCGTCGAAGATCTGCTTGAGCACGCCATAGATCGTGCGCACCACGGGTACGCGGGCGACCAGGCTCTCGCCGAAGCGAACCAGGAAGCGGCCGGCGACGTTGGCGAACAGGCCGCCGACCAGCGTGACCAGGATGAGCACGATCACGATGCCGACGCCGGGGACGTTCCGGCCGAGGACGTCCGACGGGTTGTAAGCGTCCGGGATCAGCGGAACGACCGCGCGGTCGAAGAGGTCGACCACCAGCCAGAGCAGCCACAAGGTGATGCCGATCGGCGCGGTTACGACGACGCCGGTGAAGAAGTATGTCCTGAGGCGCGCGAAGAGGCCGCGCTTGCGCGGCGGCTGGATGAGACGAGGGGGCGGCGTGCTCTCGTTCATCTCGGAGAGTGACGCCGGCGATCCAGCCCCTGGGGGCGATCGAGCGTTCTCGTCATGGCCCCGCGGTCCCGCTTGTGCTCTCTCCTGTGTACCTGCCGCTCAGCATTGCCGCCAGATTATTCGTGGTGCGGCAACGGCGAACGTGACGCGTAATCCGGCTCCCTGCGACGGCTTGGCGGGGTTTGGTGCGGCGCCTATCATGACACGGGATTGCGCGGCTTTGCGTGGTCGCCGGCGCGGCCCATGTCACGGGCCGGAAGGGACCACGCGCAGCTTGGAAGGAGGAGCCGATGTCCAGACAACTCACCGTCGCTGCGGCCCAGATGGGGCCGGTTGCGCGCGCAGAGACGCGCTCACAGGTCGTCGACCGGCTGATCGCCATGCTGAACACTGCGCATCAGGCGGGCGCTACGCTCGTGGTGTTTCCGGAGTTGGCGCTCACCACCTTCTTTCCGCGCTGGGTCATCGACGATCCCGAGGAACTCGAGTCCTATTTCGAGACCGAGATGCCGGGCAACGAGACCTAGCCGCTATTCGCCGCAGCGCAGGAGCTCGGTGTCGGATTCCACCTCGGCTATGCTGAGATGGTCATCGAGGACGACGGTTCGAAGCGTTATTTCAATACCGCCGTCATCGTTGATCGCGCTGGGCAGATCTCTGGGAAATACCGCAAGGTCCATATCCCCGGCCATGCGGAGCCCCAGCCGGGCCAGATCCACCAGCATCTCGAGAAGCGCTACTTCGAGCCCGGCGACCTGGGCTTCCCCGTGTTCCGCACCATGGACGGCATCATGGGGATGTGCATTTGCAACGACCGGCGCTGGCCCGAGACCTACCGCGTGATGGGTCTTCAAGGCGTCGAGCTGGTCATGCTTGGCTACAACACGCCGAGCACCAATCCCTTCGCCAAGGGGCAGGAAGCGCCGCATCTCGGCATGTTCCACAACCATCTCTCGATGCAGGCCGGCGCCTATCAAAATGGCACCTGGGTGGTGGCGTCAGCCAAAGCCGGCATGGAGGAAGGGATCCACCACATGGGCGGGAGCTGCATCATCGCGCCCACCGGGGAGATCGTGGCTCAGGCGCAGTCCGAGGGCGACGAGGTGATCGTTGCGCCGATCGATCTGGAACGCGGGGTCTACATCCGCGAGACCATCTTCAACTTCGCCGCGCACCGGCGAATCGAGCATTACGGACTCATCTCCAGCCGGGCCGGCGCGGAGCCGCCGCCCGCCTGAGCGCCGCTGCCCGGCGGGCCGCCTCAGACGGTGAGGACGACCTTGCCGAAGTGTGCGTTGGCGCGCATGTGAGCCTGCGCCTCCGCCGCTTGCTCCAGCGGGAAGGTGCGGTCGATGGGCAGGCTCAGCGTGCCGTCCTCGACCGCCTCCCATATGTCGGCGCGCATGGCCGCGTTGATGGCACGTACCTCCTCCACTGAACGGGTGCGGAAGGTCACGCCGATGTAGTCGATGCGCTTCAGCGCATGCAGGTCGAAGTCGAACTCGGCGGTGAAGCCCCCGAGGCGGCCTACATTGACGATCCGCCCCAGCACTGCCGCCGCTTGCATGGTCTGATTGGCGAGCCCGCCCGAAACCTGGTCGATGGTGAGGTCCACGCCCTTGCCGCCGGTGGCTTCGCGCGCCTGCTCCACCCAACCGGGGTCGCTCGGGTCCAGGGCGAGGTCCGCACCGAACTCGGCGAGACGGGCGCGCCGGCCGGAGTCACGTGAGGTGGCGAGCACGGTGCCGGCGCCCTTAAGGCGGGCAATCTGGATCGCCATGAGTCCTACGCCCGAGCTCGCGCCCTGAATCAGGACGGACTCTCCTTTGGCGAGGCGGCCGTTGGTGATGAGCGCATCGTGCATGGTCTGGAGCGCGATGGGGAGCGTCGCCGCCTCGACCGGGCTGGCCGCGGCCTTGGGCACGGGGCAGACCCGGCCCCAGTCGGTGACGGCGTATTCGGCGTAGCCGCCGGCGCCCGAGCACATGACCTGATCGCCGGGCCGGAACTCCGGCACTTCGGCGCCAACGGCCGCGACCTCGCCGGCCCATTCGAGGCCCGCGATCGCGCCCGCGCCGCCGAGAGACCCATGGGGGCGCCCTGCCGCCATGATCAGGTCCGCCCGGTTCAGGCCGCTGGCGGCGACCTTGACCAGGATCTCGTTTGGCTTGGGCTCCGGTACCGGCACCTCGCGGACCGCCAAACCCTCGTCGGAAAGCACCACTGCCTTCATTCGCCGTCTCCCGCGGGGGGTTCCCGTCGTTGCCCCCCTTATATCCCGCGTCGTCCAAATTCGCTCGGGTTGGCACCGCCTCTGCGAATCCCGATCTGAGCTTCCTCGCCGCTTGGCGCCGAGTCTTCTGATAGGGTGTATTGTGAGTTGGCGAGTGACCTGCCCTCCGGAAGAGAGGGACAAGTCGTGCCGTCGAGGCGATTAACGTACCATCGCTAATCCACTATGCCCTTGATGGCATAGTGTTATAGCCAGTCGTAACCGTTGACGCCTATCATGGTCGTGCTCAAACTTTCGTCGTCGAGTCGGTCTTCACGATACTCGGTATCGAACCCACGAAAGCGAAATGGGAGCGAGAAATGAACAAGGCTGAGCTGATCAAGGCTGTCGCGAGCAGCGCGGACATCTCCAACGCCGACGCGGCGCGCGCTGTGGACAGCGTGTTCGGCGCCATCACTGACACGTTGCGAAGCGGCTCCGATGTCAGACTGGCGGGATTCGGTTCGTTCAGCGTGGTCGAAAGGAAGGCCACGACCGGACGAACCCCCCGCACCGGCGAATCCATTTCGATCGCCGCCTCCAAGCAGCCGAAGTTCAAGGCC
>JAPOPO010000268.1 GCA_026712885.1 Rhodospirillales bacterium
CAGGCGATGATCGCGCTCAACGCGAAGCGGGGGGAGGAGAAGCGCGCACGCGAGCGGGCCGCGCTCGTGGAGAACCGTACGGCCCTGACGGAGCACCCGCTGTCGCCGGTCTCGGGGAACCCCGACGGCGAGGTCACGCTGGTGGAGTTCTTCGACTATCAGTGCGGCTACTGCAAGCGCTCGCTCGGGCCGGTGATGGAGCTGCTCGAGAGCGAAGGCGGGCTTCGCATCGTGTGGAAGGAGTTCCCCATCCTCGGCCCGGTGTCACGCTTTGCCGCGCGCGCCGCGATGGCGGCGCACCGGCAGGGGCTGTATCTCGAATACCACGTGGCCATGATGGGTGCGGCGGGCAAGCTGAGCGAAGAGCGGGCGATGGAGATCGCCGGCCGTGTCGGGCTCGACGTCGAGCGCCTTCGCCGGGACATGGCCGACCCGGCGATCGAGGCCTATCTCGACGAGACGCACCGCTTGGCCACGGATCTAGGGATCGACGGAACGCCGGCATTCGTGATCGGCGACAAGCTGGTGCCGGGGGCGGTGGGCGGTGCGCGGCTGAAGGATCTCATCGCCGAGGCCGCCAACGCCGGGTGAGTGATAGGACGCCGGAAGATCGCGCCGGACACGGCCTTGCGCCTGGAGCGTACGCCGGGGTTGCCCATTGTCTGACAATCGGGTTGGCACAGGTTTCGTTCTTGAAAACACGGGTCGCCCGATGACGGTCCGGGGGGCGTGAGGCCCGGGAGGCCGTCCGCCCTTCGACGATCCGGAACGGCTCCGGACGAGGTGTGACGGACCCCGACGGAGCGGAGCCCGGCAAGTCAGCCAGGACCCTCTCATGCAAGCCCGCCACGTTCCTGAAAGCGCTCTTCAGCGCCTGGCCGGAGGGAGGCCGATCCCGGTGCATATCGTCGGGGTACAAGCAGAAAGGCCGGCACTCGGGGAGTGCCGGCCAGCCTGGGGGAGGAAAGACCCGTTCAGAAGGGGATTTCAGGGGCAGGGTCCGACGGCGGCGGGGCTGCCGTTTCCGCCGGCGGCCCGGAGGCGGGCGCCTTGTCCTCGGGACGGTCCAGGAACTCCATGCGGCCATCCTGGTTGACGACGATCTCCATCGTGTAGCGATCGTTGCCGTTGGCGTCCTGCCACTTGCGGTGCCACATCTTGCCGGAGACGAAGACCTTGCGGCCGCTGGTGCCGTGCTTGTCGAGCAGTTCGATCAGTGGCTTCTGGAAGGTCACCACGCGGTGCCACTGGGTGCGCTTCACCGTTTCGCGCGCGTTGCGGTCCCAGTAGCTTTCGTCGGTCGCGACGGAGAGCGCTGCGACCCGGTCTCCGTTCTGCATCGTACGAATTTCGGGATCGTGCCCGAGGCGACCTATGACCTCGGCGCGGTTCAGTCCATATGCCATCGGGATACTCCTGCATGGCTGGTTGACGGGCCGCGGGGGGATTCTGCGCTGTTCGGAGTGCGGGATCAATCGTCGGGACGGGCGCCGGGGACGGGGAGAGTTTCGAGCTCGGGGAACCGGCGGTCGCGATAGACCTGGCCGAGGCTGACGAGCTCGAGGGCGCTCCGGGGCGGGGGCATCAGGCATATCATGCGCCGGACCCGCTCCCGGGCGACCTCGAGCCGGCGCTGTTCGTGGCGGATTGCACGGCCTCGGCGCTTCGTCCGGGCGGCAGCTTCGGCGATGTTGCTCCAGAGGAGCGGCAGGGGAGGGTCGGCCCGGTCGAAGGCGGCGCCGGCGGCCTGCCATGCCACGAGCGCCGCATTGCGCTCGATCTCGGCCGCCCGAAAATCATCGGCGCCAGGCGTGGGCTGGCCGTACCAGTGCGGGATGGCGACATGAGAGCGGGACGCGGCCGCCTGCGCCTGGGGAGGCCGGTCCGCATGGAGGGGAAGGATGAGCTGAATGGGCATGTGGCGATCCTGCGGGTCGGTGTCAGCCCCGGGGCGTGCAGCCGAGGCGCTGGCGGATGGCGTCGGCGCCGCCGGCGGCGAGGTCCTCGTTGAAGTCGGCGAGCGCGGGCGCCAGGACGCGGAAGCGGATCCCGTTCCGGGCGCACCGCTTTGCGAGATTGTCTGCGGCTGCGGCGCCGTGGCGACCTGCGTCGCGGGCGATGGCTATGCGCCAGCCGCGGGGAGGGATGAAGGCGCCGAGGCTGCCGGCGGACAGCGCAGCCGCGCCGGCGACTCCGGGATATGCCGTGAGCAGCGAGAGAACGGTCTCGATCCCCTCGCCGACGATCAGTACGGGATCGGGCCTGGCGTTGGCGGGCCCGAAGCGGACGGCCTGGCCGTAGACGGGGCCGAGGGCCTTCTTCGGGGCCTGTACATCCGCCTTTGCCGGCCGGTCCGGATCGAGGTAGGTGCGCAGGACACCGGTGAGGCGGCCCGCGCGGTTCGTTACCGCAGCCACCAGGGCGGGATATTCCGGCTGCGTGCTGCTGCCCGGGTCGCGGTAGCGGAGCTTCGGGTGGAACCGGAGCGAGGCGAAGCGGCAGCGCTCGATCCCGCGCGCCTGCAGGTAGGCCTCGGCGTGGGTGCGGTCGATCGGGCGGCAATAGCGCCAGAGGCGCAGCGCGGCTCCGGAGGGATCGGCTTTGGCGGGACCGGGCGGCGCCGGCGCCTGACGCGAGGGAAGCGCGAGGAAGGACCGGGCCTCGGAAAGCGCGGCCGCCAGGCTGCTGCACCGTGAGCGGCGACGGATGATGTCGAGCAGGTCGCCATGATCTCCGGTCGCCATGTCGGTAAACTTGCCGGGTTTGCCGGGACCTCGGAGACGGACGATCAGCGAGTGACCGGGGGAGCCGTCGATGTCGCCGACGACCCAGTAGCGCCCCTGGCGTTTGCCGGCGGGCAGATAGTGCCGGCAGACGTCCTCCGCCTGGGCGGCAAGGGCGGCGGCGGTCCGGGTGGCGGTTGATGGGCAGGCATACACGGGAATTCTCCTGGTTGGCGGCAGCACGAAAGGCGGCGGCTGCAAGGGTAGCGGCCGGGTTCGGCATCGATCGCGGTGGCGGTAGCGGTGCAGGGGGTCGGAGCGGCGCGGTGGGCGGCTGTCCGTCCGGGGCTCCGGAGGACTCGTCAGGCGGGCGCGCTATTCGAGGTCGCCGGTCCGTGTTCCGATCGGATGGATGACAAGAAGGGCATGGAGCGCCGATCGGTGGCAGCGGTCCATGCCGAAGGTAGTTGATTGCAGGGGCTTGGGTGGGAGCGGGATCAGTGAAGATGTCCGGGCGGGCGGGCGACGGACATGCAGTCCGCCACGAAGCTGTGCCAGGAGGTGCGGTCGAAGCCGAGGCGGGCGTTGAGGCGATCGCAAATTATGTTGGCGTCGCCGAGGTTGGCGGCGGCCATGTCGGTCGGGATGTAGCCGGCTGAGCGTTCGAAGACGATGACGATCCGTTGGGCGCTCGTTTCGGGGAGGTCGTAGGCGGGAGAGAAGGCGAAGTTGACGGGCTCGGGGAGGGGTTGGGGGGTCATCGGACGGACTCCGGGCGGGCGGGGATTCCGGTGACCGCCGGGAGCGGCATCCGGGTTGGGGAGAGGGTGTGAGCGATGCGGCGTTCGAGGGCGGCATACCGGGCGTAGAGGCGGGGACGAAGTTCGGCCGCGCGGCGCAGATCGGCGCTCGATGCGAGGATGCAGAAGGAGCAGCTCAGCCTGGTCATGCCGGCGGCATAGGCCCAGTGGGGAGACTGTCCCGCGCGTTCTATGGCGTCGAAGACTACTGCTTCGGAGAAATCGAATATGGGCAGCCAGTCGTGCCAGTCGCGGCCCGCCTTGCTGTTGCGGTCGTTGCGTGACCACGGAGTGCGCCTGGACCGATCGGTGCTCTCGTCGGCGCGGATGCCGAGGCAGTTGACGATCCGGCCGGCGAAACGCGGATGGGCTGCGAGATACCGGCGGAGCTCGCGTTCGATGGGTCCGCGCTTGAAGTCGCTGGTGCAGAAGCGCCGGCGCTTGTCCGGAAA
>JAPOPO010000224.1 GCA_026712885.1 Rhodospirillales bacterium
GAGCCCACGTCCTCGCTCTCGCGGGACGAAGTCACGCAGCTTCACTCGGCGATGCGGACGCTCAGGGACGAGGGGCGCTCGATCATCTACGTCTCGCACTTCCTCCACGACATCCTCGAGGTCTCCGACCGGATCACCGTGCTGCGCGACGGCAAGCATGTGAAGACGGCACCGGCCGCAGGCGAGACCCGGTCGAGCCTGGTCGCGGCGATGCTCGGCGGTGGCAAGAGCGAGACCCCGTTTCCGCCCAAGGTCCGCCCCAAGAATCCCGAGCCCGTGCTGGAGGTCGAGGATCTGGAGAGCGAGCATGGTGCCAACGGCGCGAGCCTCTCGGTCGGTCGTGGCGAGATCGTGGGCCTCACCGGCCTCGTGGGCAGCGGCAGGAGCGAGATCGCCCGCGCCATCGTCGGCGCTGACCCGGCGACGGGCGGCGAGGTCCGGCTCAAGGGCGAGGCCTACCGGAAACGCTCGATACGGCGCTCCGCGGCGCTCGGCATGGTGATGTCGCCGGAGGACCGCCGCAAGCAGGGCCTGGTCATGACCATGCGCGTTTCCCCCAACATGACCTTGCCTCACCTCGGCCGGTTCGCGCACCTTGGGATCATGCGCCGCCGCACCGAACGCTCGCGCGCCATGAGCCTGATCGAGCACTTTCGCGTGCGCCCGGCGGACCCCAACGGCAACGTCGCGACTTTCTCCGGCGGCAATCAGCAGAAGGTCCTGATCGGAAAGTGGCTCATGGAGAATCCCGACATCGTGATTCTCGACGAGCCCAGCCGCGGCGTGGATGTGGGCGCCCGTGAGCGGATTCACTTCGCCATCGCGGAGCTCGCGGCGAGCGGCACCGCCGTCCTGCTCATCTCCAGCGAGATCGAGGAGGTGCTGGGCCTCGCCCATCGCGCCTACCTGGCCGATGGCGGCCGTATCGTCGAGGAGGTGATCCCGGAGGAGTCCAGCGAAGCGGACCTTCTCGCGCTGCTCTTCCAGCACCAGAGCCAGCGGCGCGACGCGGCATGATGATCGGAAGCTTCCATATCGGTCGCTTCCTCCAGACCTACGCGGTCCTGATCATGATCGTGTTCCTGGTCATCGCGCTGAGCATGCTGTCCGAGAACTTCCTCACGGCTCGCAACCTGCTGAACATCCTCAACCAGAACGCGCCGCTCGCGATCATGGCGTCGGCGATGACGCTGGTGATCATCGCGGGCGGATTCGACCTCTCGGTGGCGGCGATCTTCTCCATGGGGTCGGTCATGGCGGCCTGGATCGCGCTGCACGTGGACCCCTATCTCGGCCTCTTCCTGGCGCCCTTCATCGGCCTCATCCTCGGCACCATGAACGGCGTCGTGATCAATGCGCTCCGGGTGCATTCCTTCCTCGCCACCATCGCCACCAGTCTGATCTTCAAGGGCGTCGCCATCGTCATTTCCGACGGGCGGCTGATCTCCGTCCGCCTCGACACCTTCACCTGGCTCGGGCGCGACAAGGCGGGCGGTGTCTTCATCGCCGTTTGGATCATGGCGGTTTTCGCCACGATCCTGACCTTCATGCTGACCCGGACCGCCTTCGGGCGCCGGGTCTTCGCGGTCGGCGGCAACGAGGAGGCGGCGGTGCTCTCCGGCATCCGCACGGATCGCGTGAAGACCGCCACCTTCGCCATCGCGGGCTTCGCGGCGGGGCTCGCCTCGATCATCGCGACATCGCGGGTGGCGCTCGGGCAGGCGGCGGCCGGGCAGGGCATGGAGCTGCAGGC
>JAPOPO010000592.1 GCA_026712885.1 Rhodospirillales bacterium
CTCCTGAACGACTTGGCGCTTGAAGGCGATGCTGTGGGTGCGGTGGGTTCGGTGCTTGGCCATGGGCGTCGATCCTTCGAATGCCCGGCGCACCGGTCAACTCATTTCAAGCCACCTGTCCGACCCCAGGGGCCCACTCCAGCCCGCACAAAATTGTTTGTCGGAAGTGGGACGCGGAACCGGATCGCGGACACGGAGAGATGCAGACGATCAGTCTTCGCTCCGCCGGCGCTTGAGCCGCTCGGCACCGGCGCGGAGGCGGGCCTGGGCCTCGTCTCCGCTCCAGATCTCGACCTGGCGAGCGATGCGCGCGGGCATCTGCTCCCGCAGATCGGCGCAGAACTTGCCGAGCCGCATGCGCTTGGATTCCACGAAGGCGTCCGGCGCGAGGTCGCGCAGGAACAGCAGGCGCTCCCACGCCATTCCCTCGATGTCGTCCTTGGGTCCGGTTTCGTGAACGAGGCCCAAGGCGCGGCCTTCGTCAGCGCGGACCAGCTTGCCGGTGTAGATCAGGTCGGAGGCCACGAAGTCTCCGGCGACGAAGCGCAGCAGTTGATCGCCGTAGTAGGGGTTGGGCACGCCGAGCAGGATTTCGGGCTTGCCGATCAGCACCCGGCCGGTGGCGGCGTAGCGGTAGTCGCAGGCCAGATAGATGGCCATGCCGCCGCCGATGGCGTGGCCCTTGATGGCGCCGACGATAGGCAGCGGTGATTCCAGGATGGCCAGGATGAGCCCCGCCAGCGTCTCGAACATCTCCTTGATCTCGGCGCGCGAGCAGGCGAGCGCCCAGTCCAGGTCCAGGCCGTTGCAAAAGAATTTCTGGCCGCCGCAGAGCATTGCACCCCGCGCATTGCGATTAGTGTCTTCGACAGCGTGCGCGAGGTCCTGGATGACCGCCGTCGTCAGCGCGTTGGCGGTGCCGCTGCTGAGGCGGATGCGCAGGCAATCGTCGACGTGCTCGCACAGAATGTTGGCCACGACTCTCTCCTTGCGCGTGCCGCTCAGCCCCGGCGCGGGCGGAAGCGCGGCAGCGTGAGTGTCTCCGTCACGCGGTCGAACACGATCTCGACCGGGAGCCCCACCCGGAGCTTGTCCGCCGGGCACTCGACGATGTCCGCGGTCAGGCGCACGCCTTCCGCAAGCTCGATCTGCGCCACGGTGTAAGGGATATCGGCCTTGAACGCGGGGAACCAGTCCTGGTGGACCACGGTCCAGGTGGAGACCGTGCCGTGGCCCTGCGCCTCCTCCCAGCCGATCCGCTCGGAGAAGCAGGCGGGGCAGATGGGGCCGGGCGGCCAGTGCCAGGCGGCGCAGTCGCCGCAGCGGGGAAGGCGGAGCACGCCCTCGTGCGCGCTCTCCCAGAAGCGCGCATTGTCCGGGTTGATCCGTGGCGTGGGTTTCTCGTAGGCGCCCATCGGCCAGCCCCGGTCCCGTCAGTTCCGCAGGATCACGGAATCGCCCCAGGCCGTCGCCCATTGCAGCGCGCGGGCATCGGCGATCTGCCGCGTCCCGGCCTCACCCCGCAACTGGCGCACCATCTCGCAGAGCGAGTTCCAGCCGGCAACATGAGCCTCCGAGAGCAGGCCGCCGGAAGTGTTGACCGGCAGCGCGCCGCCGGGGCCGATGCGGCCCTCCTGCACGAAGGCCGCAGCCTCCCCCGGCGCGCAGAACCCGAAGCGCTCCAGCACGAAGAGCACCAGCGGCGAGAAGGCGTCGTAGGTGTAGAGGCCCTGGATCGCCTCGCGCGGGATGCCGGCCGAGCGGTAGACCGCGAGGTCGCGGGCGGCCGCGCTTGCCGGGCGCGGACCGCTCTGTTGATTGATGCCCAAGCCAGGCGGGGCGAAGATGAACTCGTTGCGGCCCGCCGCCATGCCTTGCATCCCGGCGATGTAGACGGGGCGTTGCCCGAGATCGCGGGCGCGCTCGGCCGCCGTCACCAGCACCACGGCCGCGCCGTCGCTCACGATGCAGCAGTCGAAGAGCCGGAGCGGGTCCACCACCATGCGCGAGGCCTGGTGGTCGGCGACGCTCATGGGCTTCCGCATCACCGCCTTCGGGTTGAGGCGCGCATGGGCACGGAGCGCCACCGGCACCGCGGCGAGCTCGGCGCCGGTCGCACCGTAGAGCGCCATGTAGCGCTGCATGGCGAGTGCGGCGCCGCCCGCCGGCGCGGTCAGCCCGTAATGCGGGGTCTCCGCGTGGGTGCCGCCGGTCTCCCGGTAGCCTTCGAAATCGTGCGGCCCGCCCAGAATGTCGCGCTCGCGGGTGAAGCTCAGCACGTTCACGCAGGCGACGACCCTCGCCATGCCGCAGGCCACCGCCATTGCCGCCGTCTGCAGGCTGCCAGTGACGAAGCGGCCGTGGGTCCAGGCCTGGTTGACGAAATCGATCTCCAGGCCGAAGGCCTGGGCGACCTGGTCGTAGTCGACGCCGAGCGGCCATCCGATATGGATGGAGAGACCGTCGATGTCGCCCCGCTCGAGGCCTGCGTCCGCGAGCGCCGCCTTGAACGCCTGGGCGGCAAGTGCAAGCTGGCTCTCCGGCAGGTGGCGGCCGAATTTGCTGGTGCCGATGCCGACGATCGCCGCCTTGTCGCGCAGCGCCTCCGACATCACGCCGGGTCCGCGTCGAAGAACTCGACGAGGCGGGCCTTCTGCAGCTTGCCCGTGGTGGTGAGCGGCAGGGAGCCTGCGCCGACGAAGCGGTACTCCCGCGGCACCTTGTAGGCGGCCAAATGCGCGGCGCAATGGTCGGTGAGAGTCTCCACCGTCGGCTGGGCGCCGGCGCGCGGGACGATGACCGCGGCGACCCGCTGGTCGCGCTCCGGGTCCGGCAGGCCGATCACGTAGGCAAGCTCGACCTCCGGAACCTCGGTCAGCACCGCCTCCACCTCCGCCGGGGAGACGTTGATGCCGCCGGTCTTGATCATCTCCTTGAGCCGCCCGCGAAAGTGCAGGAAGCCGTCTTCGTCCAGCATCCCGAGGTCGCCGGTGCGGAAGTAGCCCTCGTGAAAGCTCCGCTCATCCAGCGCCGGGTCCTTGTAGTAGCCGCAGGTGACGTAGCCCTTGACCAGGATCTCGCCGACGGAGCCGGCCGGCAGCGCTGCGAGGCTTTCAGGGTCGGCGATCACGATATCGACGCCCGGCAGGGCCCGGCCGACCGTGTCGAGGCGCTTCTCCAGCGGGTCGTCCACGTCGGTGACGTTGGAATTGCCGTAGGTCTCGGTCAGCCCGTAGATGTTGCAGGTCTCGGTGACGCCGAGGTCGATCAGGCGCTTGATCTGCTCGGGCGAGCCCAGCGTCGCGCCCTTGCGGAGCGAGGAGATGTCACGCACCGGTCGCTCGGGATGCTGCTCCAGCGCGTGCACCATGTTGGGCGTGCCGTAGAAGACGGTGCAGCGCTCGGCCTCGATCAGGCGCAGCGCGCGGCCAGCATCGAAGTGCTTCTGCAGCACGATGCAGCCGGCGTGGGTCATCACCGCGAAGAGCGCGTTCTCGCAGCCGAGGCCCCAGAAGAGCGAGACCGCGAGCCAGAGCCTGTCGCCGGGGCGCAGGTGCAGGCGCTCGCCGATGTTCCACATGTTCTCGATCAGGGCGTAGTGCTGCAGCTGCACGCCCTTGGGCAGCGCCGTGGTGCCGGAGGTGTAGAGCAGGTAGGCCACGTCCTCGCCGCGCACGGCGGCCTGCGCCTGCTCGATCGCCGCGTCGTCGATGCTCTCAGCCAGCGCCCACAGGGTCTCGAAGCGCCGCGCCGGGTGATCGGCCGGGCCGCCGACGCGCACGATCTCCCGGACTCCCGCCAGGGCATCGCCCTCGCGCCCGAGCGCGTCGAGGGTCTGCAGATAGTCGTACTAGAGGAAGCGATCGACCGTGATCAGGAACTTCGTGTCCGAATACTTGAGCACGTGGACGAGCTCGCGCGCCGTCGCCCATGTGTTGATCGCGACCATGGTGCCGCCGAGGAGGGCGATCGCGAAATCCGCGAGGATCCACTCGGGCCGGTTGCCCATGAGGAGGCCGACCTTGTCGCCCCGGCGGACTCCCAGCGCATGGAGGCCCTTGGCGAGCCGGCGCACCTCCTCGCGCAGTTCGCGATAAGTGAGTCGTGTTTCGCCCCCGACCAGCGCCTCGTGGTCGGGGTAGCGCGCCGCCAGCTCGTCGAGCAGGTCCGGAATGGTTTTCGCGTCGGGCGGTTGCATGGTGCCGCTGTCGCCAGGGGATCGGTCGCGAGAGAATAGTCCGCGCGCGGGGGCGGGTGAACCTTGCTGGCCGGCGTTGTAGGTTAGCGGCGGCGCACGTCTCTCGGCCTCTCAGGCCTGAGCGGCGTACGCTGCCCGCGCACTTGATTTCCCGTCCCCACCATATCCCCACTCCGCAAGGCAAGACGTACCGATCCATGGACATCGAAAGCACGACGGTTCACCCCGACGACGCGGCCGACTGGCGCGCTCGCAACGTGCCGGTCTTCAACGAGAATCGCTTCAAGCTCGGCGTGTTCGGGCAGAACTGCTCCAACGGCTGCACGATCACGCACGCCGAGACGACCTTCGAGCCCACCTACGAGCACAGCGTGAAAATCAGCCAGCTCGCCGACCGCCTCGGCTTCGAGCTGCTGGTGCCGGTCGGGCGCTGGCGGCACTTCGGCGGCACGACGCAGTTCAACGGCAACAATCTGGAGGTCTACACCTGGGCCGCCGCGATGGCCTGCCACACGAGCGACATCATGGTCTTCGCCACCTCGCATGTGCCGACGGTGCATCCCA
>JAPOPO010000329.1 GCA_026712885.1 Rhodospirillales bacterium
CGGCTTCAACGACGACGGCATCCAGCTTTCTCTCGCGTTGCCCGGCGATGTCCGCACGGAGTTCGGCGGTGGCCTCTTCCGCGGCGACGATCAGCCCTTCGGCGGTTCCGACAACGGGCGCCGCGCGCTCTCGGCCTATGCACGGATCGGCGGGGACATGGGCCGCGACTCGTCCTGGCGAATCGGCGCCTCCCTCTTGAGCGCAGAGGTCGTGGGCGGTGCCGGCGACCATGCGCACGGGCACGACGAGGACATGGATCATCATGATGAGGAAGACGAGCATGCGGACGAGCATGACGAGGACATGGACGAGCACGCTGACGAACACGACCACGACGATGAGATGACCCCGGCGTCGATCTTCTCCGACGGTGTGTTCAGCGGCGACCGCGCGCTCTTCGGAACCGATTTCCGCTTTGCCTGGGCGCCGACGGGCAACGCGAGTCAGAGCGAGCTGATCTTCCAGGGCGAGTATCTCTGGCAGACGGACGACGGCGTCTACACGCTGGCGGACGATGAGATGGAGGAGCACGAGCTGACGACCGATGGCAGGAGCGCCGGCTGGTACGCGCAGGCGGTTTACAAGTTCATGCCCGAGTGGCGGATCGGCGTGCGCTATGCGCGCCTCCGCCCGCCGAGCGCGGCAGGCATTGACCATGACCCGAGCGCGATCGCCATCATGGGTGACTGGACCAGCGGCCGGTTCGGGCAGCTGCGCCTGCAATACAACCGGGAATCGCTGGGGCACGGCGAGGACGACGATCAGATCCTCTTGCAATACACGGTGAGTCTGGGCGGGCACGGCGGCCACGACCACTGAGAGGCGCGGCGGCGCTGGAGGGGGAAGCAGGCATCGTCTAGCATCCGAACGGGACTGAACCCGTGCGGAGGCTGGCCATGATCCTGCTGACCGGGGCGACCGGGACGACCGGGACGCCGACCGTTGCGCAGCTGCGCGCGGCGGGCCGGCCCTTCCGCATCATGAGCCGCGACGTGGCGCGCGCCAGGCGGCAGTTCGGCGACGACCTCGACTATGTCGATGGCGACTTCGCGCGGCCCGAGACCCTCGATGCCGCGTTCGAGGGGATCGAGACGCTGTCGCTCCTCTGCGCCTTCTCCGAAGCGATGGTCGAGCTTGAGTTGAACGCGGTGGAGGCCGCGAAGCGGTCAGGCATCCGCCGCATCGTCAAGATGTCGGCGATCAAGGCCGCGCCCGACGCGCCGACCACCATCCGCCGCTGGCACGGCGAGATCGAGCAGCGCATCAACCAGTCCGGCATCGCCTACACCCACCTCTGGCCCAATGCCTTCATGCAGAATTTCCGCCGCTTCGCCCCGCTGATCAGGGAGCGCGGGGAGTTCTACGCGCCCGTGGGCGACGCCCGGATATCGCTGGTGGAGATCGACGACGTGGCCGCGGTGACGGTCGCGGCGCTGGTGGAGGACGGGCACGAGGGCGAGACCTACGAGATCACCGGGCCGGAGGCGATCTCCTATGCCGAATGCGCGGCGATCCTCTCGGAGGAGCTGGGCCGGCAGGTGCGCTACGTCTCGGTCAGCGACGAGGACGCGCGGGCCGCGCTGGTCGAAGCGGGTATCGGGCCCGAGGCGGCGCATGCCCTGGTCGAGATCGACGGCCTGTTCCGCACTGGCTTCGGCGCGCCGGTGACCGACGTGGTCGAGCGCGTGACCGGGCGCGCGCCTCGCGACTTCCGCACATTCGCGCGCGAGAACGCGGCGCTCTTCCAGTAGGGGCCGCGAGGCGATGACCGACACCTCCTATCCCCGCGACATGGTGGGCTACGGGCGGAGCCGCCCGCATCCGCGCTGGCCCGGCGACGCGCGCATCGCCGTGCAGTTCGTCATCAACTACGAGGAGGGCGCGGAGAACAGCATCCTCCACGGCGATGC